>NZ_JAVAXX010000134.1:0-16713 GCF_042709275.1 Bacillus sp. LR_5
GATCAATCCGGAAGGAAAAGTTGTCAAGGTGGTGACCGGCACTATGACAGAAAGCATGATACACGAATATATGAATCTCATAAAACCTGGAGAGACTTCGGGATGAAGCAAGTCAAATGTGAATGCGGACATATAAACCCGGTTGGAACCGTTTTATGCGAATCGTGCGGAAGAGCTCTTCAGGAAACTCAACCTCCGCTCGCTGATATGAGATATGACGGAAGCGCAAGACGTTCGCAAACCTATAACAAAACGATTATCGACAAAATTTGGAATTTCTTTTCCTCGGTTAAGGTGGGAATATGGCTTATCGTCATAACCCTTGCCGCATCAGCGTTCGGCACCATTTTTCCCCAGGAAGCCTATCTGCCTCCGGGCGCACAGGCTGATACTTATTACAAGGAGCAGTATGGCACGTTCGGCCAGCTTTATTATTTGCTCGGGTTTCATCATTTATATGGTTCTTGGTGGTATTTGCTGCTCATTGCCTCGATCGGCATTTCACTCGTGATTTGCAGCCTTGATCGGGTCATTCCGTTGTATAGAGCGTTAAAAAACCAAGGTGTCAGAAGGAGCCCGGCCTTTTTAAGAAGGCAGCGCTTGTTCAGTGAAACAGTTACTGTACTGAACGGGGAATCGAAAGAAAAGATAGTTTCTCTATTAAAGAAAAAACATTATAGAATCAGAGAAAAAGAGGGCAGCATTCTTGCTGAAAAAGGACGCTTTTCCCGCTGGGGCCCGTATGTCAACCATATTGGATTGATCATCTTTCTGATTGGTGCGATGCTGAGATTTGTGCCTGGCATGTACGTCGATGAGACGCTTTGGGTCAGAGAAGGCGAAACCGCAGCAATTCCGGGTACAGACGGAAAATATTATTTGAAAAACAATCAATTCAGCGTAGAGACCTATAACAGCAAAACGGAAAAAAAGGTATTTGCAGATGCCATTGACAGAGTCGGGGACGGTAGAGTGGCAAAGAACTTTCAAACCGATGCCGTACTCTACAAGAGAGAAGGGAAAATTGTTTATGGCGAGAAGCCGAAGCTGAAAAAAGTAACAGAAGAAGACATCCGTGTCAATCAGCCGCTGCGTTTTGATTCTTTTTCCGTTTACCAGGTGGATTACAAAGAGAATCAGCTTGACCAAATGGTGTTCCAGCTGATTGATAAAAAAACAAAAAAATCCTTTGGGAGCCTGAAGATCAACCTTCTGGATCCAGATTCAGTCTATGATCTTGGCAACGGTTACAAGGTGGAAATCGCCAGCTACCTGCCTGACTTCTATTTTAATCAGGACGGAGAGCCGAGCACAAAAACAAAGATCCCTAACAATCCGGCTTTTGTCTTTAATATCATAACGCCGGACAAACCGAAAGGCGAAAAGAGCTTTGTCGCCATCCAAGAAACCATCGAAGGATCAGGCAATAATAAATACAAGCTGAAATTTGACCATGTCGAAACGAAAAACATTACTGGACTTACAGTCAGAAAGGATCTGACACTCTGGGTGCTTGCTGTCGGCGGAGCCATTTTTATGATCGGTGTTATTCAAGGTATGTACTGGCAGCATCGAAGAATTTGGCTGCACTCACAGGACGGTGCAGTTATGGTAGCGGGGCATACCAATAAAAACTGGTTTGGCCTGAAGAAGGATTTAGCATTTATATTGGCTGATTCCGGACTGACTGAACCGGTGGACCAAAAAGAATTAATCAAAACACAGAAATAGGCGAAAAGGGAGTGATGTCATGGCAGAGCTGAGCGGAAATTTTCTTTATGCGGCCTTTCTTGTGTATTTAATCGCTGTCCCAATCTTCGGCGGGGCCATACGCGGGAATAAAGATAAAAAGGGCAGGCCAAACCGATGGGCCAACATTGGAATCACCCTTTCTATTGTTGGTTTTTTCTGCCACCTTGGATATTTCATCACAAGGTGGGCTGCCAGCGGCCATGCGCCTGTCAGCAATATGTTTGAATTCACCACCGCTTTTGGCATGATGCTTGTTTTGGCGTTTATCATTCTTTATTTTCTCTATAGATTGCCTTCATTAGGTCTGTTTACGCTGTCAATTGCTTTATTGCTGATTGCCTACGCCAGCATGTTTCCAACAGATATCTCGCCTTTAATTCCTTCGCTCCAAAGCAACTGGCTGTATATTCATGTAACAACGGCCGCGCTTGGGCAAGCTATACTTGCCATCAGCTTTGTCGCTGGTGTCATCTTTCTTTTGAAGCATGTAGACCAGACAAAGCCAAGCAAAAAGACCTTCTGGCTTGAAGCGATTATGTTTATCCTGGTCACAACCGTCGCCTTTATTGCAATCACATCAGCATTTCGTCTTGCAGGCTATGAAGCGGAGTTTAACTGGGTGGACAAAAATAAAGAAAAAAGCGTGATGGTGTACGAAATGCCCGCGCTTGTCGGTCCGCATCAGGGAGAGCTTTTGACCGAAGGAAGAATGGAACCGCTTGTTGATCTTCCCGCGCTTTTCTCAGGCAGAAAAGTGAACACTGTCATTTGGTCATTTGGAGCAGGTCTTGTGTTGTATGGGGCTCTCCGTCTGATCATCAGAAAAAGAATCAGCGCTCTATTACATCCGCTGGTGAAAAACGTCAATCTTGATCTGGTGGATGAGGTTGGGTACAGGGCCGTATCAATCGGATTTCCGATCTTTACACTCGGCGCGCTGATCTTTGCAATGATTTGGGCTCAGCTCGCGTGGACCAGATTTTGGGGCTGGGACCCTAAGGAAGTATGGGCGCTGATCACATTTTTGTTCTATGCCGCTTACTTGCATTTAAGACTGTCAAGAGGCTGGCACGGTGAGAAGTCAGCATGGCTGGCCGTAATCGGTTTTGCTATTATTATGTTTAATTTAATATTCGTAAATCTTGTGCTTGCCGGACTTCATTCTTATGCATAGTCCTTTGAAAGCGACACAGTTCTCAAACTTTCTCACGATTTGATAAAATGAAAGTAACAGAAGGAAAGCAGGGGGAAAACATGGACCAAACGAACGAAACAAAAATATTAGTAGTTGATGACGAAGCCAGAATTCGCCGCCTTTTAAGAATGTATCTTGAACGTGAAAATTATGCTATAGATGAAGCGGAAAATGGTGATGAGGCCATTGCCAAAGGGCTTGAAGCCAATTATGACTTAATTTTGCTTGATCTGATGATGCCGGGGACTGATGGAATTGAAGTGTGCCGGCAAATTCGTGAAAAAAAAGCGACACCCATTATTATGCTGACCGCAAAAGGAGAAGAAGCAAACCGGGTGCAGGGGTTTGAAGCGGGAACAGATGATTATATTGTTAAGCCGTTCAGCCCGAGAGAAGTCGTGCTGCGTGTAAAGGCCCTTTTGAGAAGAGCATCCCAAACCTCTTATTTCAATGCCAATACACCGACGAAAAATGTGCTCGTGTTTTCACATCTGTCCATAGACCATGACGCTCACCGCGTAACAGCTGATGGTACAGAAGTGAGCCTGACGCCAAAAGAGTATGAGCTTCTATATTTCTTAGCGAAAACGCCTGACAAGGTGTATGATCGGGAAAAGCTTCTGAAAGAAGTGTGGCAATATGAGTTTTTTGGTGATTTACGGACAGTGGACACTCACGTCAAACGCTTGAGAGAGAAGCTGAACAAGGTTTCTCCGGAGGCTGCGAAAAAAATTGTCACCGTATGGGGTGTAGGTTATAAATTTGAGGTCGGCGCTGAATGAAATTTTGGAAAAGCGTAGTAGGCAAGCTGTGGTTTACGATCCTTTCACTCGTCTTGATCGTATTGTTCATTTTAACGGTTCTTTTGCTGGAGTTTATTGAAAACTACCATGTGGAAGAAGCCGAGAATGATTTAACACAGCTTGCGAATAAAGTTGCTGTCATCCTAGAAAATCACGAGGACCAGGCACTGGCAAGGTCAATCACTTGGGAGCTCGCTGATAACTTAACAAGCATTGCCATCATCCAGGATGAGAAGAACCACTGGTATTCTCCGAATGATAAAAATCGCCTGTCGTCTATTACGGTTGAGCAAATACAGCATGACAAAGACTTAAATAAAGCTCTCAAAGACCATAAAAAAGTAAGCAAACGGACGGGACTGAGCGATACAGACACGGATAATGAACGCCTGATTGTAGGTGTCCCGTATGAAAAAGACGGAAAGAAAGGCATGGTCTTTTTATCCCAGTCTTTGCTTGCCGTTAAAGATACAACAAAACATACGACCCGCTATATTTTTCTTGCCGCTGGAATTGCGATTGTGCTGACCACATTTTTCGCATTCTTTTTATCAAGCAGGGTCACGTACCCTCTCCGAAAAATGAGAGAAGGCGCGCAGGATTTGGCGAAGGGCAAGTTCGATACAAAAATCCCGATTTTAACTCAGGATGAAATCGGTGAACTGGCGACCGCTTTTAATCAAATGGGCCGGCAGCTTAACTTTCATATCAATGCGCTCAATCAAGAAAAAGAGCAGCTTTCTAACATTTTGAGCAGTATGGCTGACGGGGTTATTACCATTAATATTGACGGTACGATTCTTGTGACCAACCCGCCGGCTGAACGTTTTCTTCAGGCTTGGTATTATGAACAGAACATGAATATCAAAGAAGGCGACAACCTTCCGCCTGAAGCAAAAGAGCTGTTTCAAAACGCTGTCAGCACTGAAAAAGAACAAATGATTGAGATGACGCTGCAAGGCAGATCATGGGTGCTTTTGATGTCGCCGCTTTATGCGGAATCGCACGTAAGAGGAGCGGTTGCCGTACTGCGTGACATGACAGAAGAACGCCGCCTTGATAAGCTGCGGGAGGACTTTATCGCAAATGTCAGTCATGAGCTGAGAACACCGATCTCCATGCTTCAGGGATACAGTGAAGCAATTGTTGATGACATTGCAAGCTCTGAAGAAGACCGGAAAGAAATTGCCCAAATCATTTATGACGAATCACTCCGAATGGGCCGTTTAGTTAATGATTTGCTTGATTTAGCCCGAATGGAATCAGGCCATACAGGCTTACATTATGAAAAAATCAATGTGAATGAGTTTTTAGAAAAGATCATCCGGAAGTTTTCCGGTGTTGCGAAAGAAAAAAATATTGCTTTAGATCATGACATTTCTCTCACAGAAGAGGAATTTATGTTTGATGAAGACAAGATGGAGCAGGTATTTACCAATTTGATTGATAACGCGCTGCGGCATACTTCAGCCGGCGGCAGTGTCTCCATTTCAGTCCATTCTGTGAAGGATGGATTGAAAATTGATATCAAAGACTCCGGGTCCGGCATACCGGAAGAAGATCTGCCATTTATCTTTGAGCGGTTTTATAAGGCAGATAAAGCGCGGACAAGGGGCAGAGCAGGAACCGGGTTAGGGCTGGCTATCGTTAAAAATATCGTGGAAGCCCACAACGGATCAATCACTGTGCACAGCCGAATAGATAAAGGAACAACATTTACTTTTTATATTCCGACAAAACGGTAAAATCGAGTCTGAATTTGCCGAAGAATCTTGTTCCATAAGAAACACCCGCTGACTGAGCGGGTGTTTTTTTAATAGCCAACATTAATAAAATTTAAGGATATGTTAATATAAATTCCCTTCCAAATTCCAGTTACTCGTAATATAGTTGTAATGTAACTTTTCAAGCTATTAATACGACAAAAAAGTGAACGGAGGGGTTTCAAATGGAAGAAACCTTTCAATTGTTATATGACACATATCATCAAGATTTGTACCAATTTTTATTTTATATGGTAAAGGATAAAAGCCAGGCAGAAGATCTTCTTCAGGAGGTTTATATCCGGGTATTAAATTCTTATCATACGTTTGAAGGAAGAAGCAGTGAAAAAACATGGCTTTTGTCGATCGCGCGCCATGTTGCGATAGACTGGTTCCGTAAACAGCAGACGATCAGACAGCGTATACTCGGCACATTTGATTGGGATACACAAGATGTCAGAGATCAGCAATTGCTTCCGGACGAACTTGCGGTTCAACATGAAAATGTTCGGGAAATTTATGCTGCGCTTGATCAATGCACGATCGATCAAAGAGCTGTGATTATCTTGCGGTTTATTCAGGGATATTCAATTCAGGAAACAGCCAATGCTCTGCGCTTCTCGGAAAGCAAAGTCAAAACGACCCAACACAGAGGGCTCAAAGTACTTCGGAAACATATGGAGCTTTTGAGGGAGGAGCTAATGGATGATGAAGTCAGAATGGAACGAAGAACAGATAAAGGAGTTGTTAAGTCAACTTCCGGCAGTTAAAGACCATCGTTCGCCTCAGGATATTTACAAGCGGCTGACGATGGCAAAAAGCAAAAAAAAGCCCGCTGTTAGGTGGATTGGCCCCGCGTGTGCCGCTGCAATTGCGGTTTTTATCGCCTTCATTATTTCTCCTCATTTCTTTGACCAGGCACAGCCTCAACAAAAAGAAGCGTCCCAAGAGAACGCTGTAACGAAAACTGAGACAGCAGACAGCCCAAAAGCTGCTTCATCCCTGGATCAGACTTCATTTGTTGTTCCTGAAAAGGAACAGAACAATTACATCACTGTAGCGATTGCTGATGCCGAAACATCTGCAATTATACCCATCAGCATCAAAAAAACAAACGCAGACCAAACGATACAGGATATGCTGTTTGAAAGTGGTGAACTGGGTATCCTTGATCATGCCATTACGATCCCCTCCTTCATAGATGAAGTGGAGGTAAAGGAAAATCAAAGGCAAAAGGAATTAAGTATACGAGTCCATCAGCCCATTGAGGCTTTTTCAGTAAAAGATGATACACTGTTAAAAAAAATGTTGAAAGAATCCTTAAAATGGAGCCCTTATGAAAAAGTCAAATTTTTATCGGATCAAAATGAGGGCGGTGCAATCATTGGCTCATATGGAACTTACACGGAAATCCGTATTCCAAAACAGTCGAAAAGAGCCTATTACTTGTACCAAAATAAACAAGGACAAGACTTTCTCGTTCCGTCAGACAAAACATTTGATACAGTAAAAGAAGCGATTAAGGATATGGAATCGAGCAGCCAAAAGGAGACAACACCTCTAATTCAAGCGGGTGCAGTCCAATCTGTAACGAAGAAACAGAAACACTTATATATCCGTTTCTCAAAAGACTCAGAAGTTGACGATTCTATTGCCGGTATCTTAATGCTTGAGGGACTTCTTTTAACAGCTAAAGAGTTTGGCTTTACAGAAGTGACTTTTACGGAAACCAGAACTAGAAAAATCGGCAGATATGACGTATCAGATGCAATTTCGGTACCAGCTGCTCCAAATCCGATTTCCTTAAACTAAAAAAGGGCCTTTTCAGGCTCTTTTTTAGTTGTTATTCATATAATAGAAATTTTCAAAAAAATAGTTGTGCGTGTATAATAAAACAAGGTAACGATTGAAAGGATTTGAGACAAGTGAACGTGTTAACAATCAAAGGAGTTTCCATCGGAGAAGGGATGCCGAAAATCATCGTTCCGCTGATGGGAAAAACGGAAAAACAAATTTTGAATGAAGCAGAAGCTGTAAAATTACTCAATCCGGACATTGTAGAGTGGCGAGTCGACGTATTTGAAAAAGCAAATGACAGAGAAGCCGTCACAAAGATGATTTCTAAGCTTCGGGTGTCTTTAGCGGACAAGCTGTTTCTATTCACATTCAGAACTCATAAAGAGGGCGGGAGCATGGAAATGGATGAAAGCTCATACATTGCTTTGCTGGAAGCGGCAGTCCAAACAAAAGACATCGATCTTATTGACATTGAATTATTTTCAGGAGATGAAAATGTCAAAGCGTTAGTATCACTGGCGGAAGAAAACAATGTCTATGTGGTGATATCAAATCATGATTTTGAGAAAACGCCTGCGAAAGATGAGATTCTTTCAAGACTTCGGAAAATGCAGGATTTAGGGGCGCATATTCCAAAAATGGCTGTCATGCCGAATGATACAGGAGATCTCTTAACGCTGCTTGATGCGACGTATACAATGAAAACAGTATATGCAGACCGTCCGATTATTACAATGTCAATGGCTGAAACAGGGCTGATCAGCAGGCTGAGCGGTGAGGTTTTTGGATCAGCTTGCACTTTTGGCGCGGGAGAAGAGGCATCGGCACCTGGTCAAATACCTGTTTCTGAGCTGAGGAATGTCTTAGAGATTTTGCATAAAAACACACGAAAATAGAACAATAAAAAAACTCAAGCTTATAAAGCTTGAGTTTTTTTGGGATTATGGAAGATCAATGAGCTTCACAGACACAATATCAGGAACATCTGTTAGTTCTTTCACAATTTTATCTTCAAGATGTCTGTCAAAGGAAAGCATCATGATGGCTTCTCCGCCTTTTTCTTTACGGCCAACCTGCATGGTTGCAATGTTAATATCGTTATCTCCGAGAATACGTCCTACTCGGCCGATGACACCTGTTGTATCCTGATGCTGGATATATACAAGGTGACCCGTCGGATAAAAATCGATATTAAATCCGTTGATCTCGACAATACGTTCTCCGAAATGAGGAATATACGTAGCTGTTACAGTAAAGGTGCTGCGGTCTCCTGTCACTTTTACGCTGATGCAGTTATCGTATCCAGATTCAGAAGAGGAAATTTTTTCACTGAAGCTGATGCCGCGTTCTTTTGCGACACCCCCGGCATTGACTTCGTTAACAGTTGAGTCCACGCGCGGTTTTAAAAAGCCTGACAGAAGACTTTTTGTAATGAACGATGTTTCAAGTTTGGCAATTGTGCCTTCGTATTGAATGGCAACATCCTGTACCGGCTCTTTCATGCATTGGGATACTAGGCTGCCAATTTTTCCTGCGATTTGATGGTAAGGCTTAATTTTAGCGAATTCATCTTTTGTCATGGCAGGCAGGTTGATAGCTGACATTACAGGTAGACCTTTTGCGAACTGTAGAACTTCTTCTGATACTTGAGCCGCGACATTCAGCTGAGCTTCTTTCGTCGATGCTCCCAAGTGAGGAGTCGCAATGACTAATGGATGATCAACTAGTTTATTGTCTACTGGCGGTTCAACTTCAAAAACGTCAAGCGCTGCACCGGCAACATGTCCGCTTTCCAAAGCTTCGAGAAGCGCTGCTTCATCGATAATACCGCCTCGCGCACAGTTAATTAAGCGAACACCTTTTTTCGTTTTTGCAATCGTTTCTTTGTTCAATAAGCCTTTTGTTTCTTTTGTTAAAGGCGTGTGAACGGTAATAATATCCGCGCTTTCAAGCACTTCTTCAAATGAACGGCTGTTTACGCCGATTTTTTTCGCTCTTTCTTCAGTTAGGAAAGGATCAAAAACGTGAACGGTCATACCGAACGCTCTCGCACGCTGTGCAATTTCGCTTCCGATTCGGCCTAATCCGACAATCCCAAGCGTTTTTCCATAAAGCTCTGAACCGACGTAAGCTGTGCGGTTCCACTCTCTGGATTTTACTGAAATATTAGCCTGAGGAATGTGTCTCATTAAAGAAGAGATCATCGCAAATGTATGCTCAGCTGTCGAAATGGTGTTGCCGTTTGGAGCGTTAATCACAATTACTCCGTGTTTAGTCGCCTCGTCAATATCGATATTATCTACACCGACACCGGCTCTTCCGACAATTTTTAAAGAAGTCATTTTTTTGAAAAGGTCTTCTGTTACTTTTGTCGCACTTCGCACCAAAAGAGCATCAAAAGTATGTAATTCATCTTCTGCATCTGCTGCGTTTTTTTGAACAATTTCAATAAAGTCTGATTCAATAAGTGGCTGTAAGCCGTCGTTGCTCATTTTGTCTGAGACCAATACTCGAAACATCGTTAGATTTCCTCCTAAATTGACAAACTAAATATCTGATAATTTAACATATTCTCAATAGAGTGTCAACGTGTATTGACGCAGTAAAGGATAAAAGGAAAGCTTAAAAATCAATGTTTTTATAGCTTTCAGGTATTATATATAATTTGAAGCAATTCTCTATACAGCCAACCAGTTATCGTTTATAATGGAACTAAATTCATATGATCAATCTTCGGGGCAGGGTGAAATTCCCTACCGGCGGTGATGAGCCAATGGCTCTAAGCCCGCGAGCTGTTTTTACAGCAGGATTCGGTGAGATTCCGGAGCCGACAGTACAGTCTGGATGGGAGAAGATGGAGGTTCATAAGCGTTTTGAAATTGGATTTTAAAACGTTTCTTTGCCTAGCCTAATTTTCGAAACCCCGCTTTTATACATGAAGCGGTTTTTTTATTGGCTGGAAAAGAACCTTTCCGTTTTCGAGTAAGATGTGATCGAAAAGGAGAGAGTGAAGTGAAAGTAAAAAAATTAGTTGTGATCAGTATGCTGAGCAGCATTGCATTTGTTTTGATGCTGTTGAATTTCCCGTTTCCGGGTCTTCCGGATTATTTAAAAATTGATTTTAGCGACGTGCCCGCTATTATTGCCATTCTGATTTACGGACCTTTGGCGGGTATTGCCGTAGAAGCGATAAAAAACGTTCTTCAATATATCATTCAGGGTAGCATGGCCGGAGTTCCTGTAGGGCAAATTGCGAATTTTATCGCAGGAACACTCTTTATATTGCCGACTGCTTTCTTATTTAAGAAACTGAACTCAGCAAAGGGCTTGGCTGTCAGCCTGCTTCTAGGCACAGCAGCAATGACCATTTTGATGAGTATTTTAAATTATGTTCTGATTCTCCCGGCATACACGTGGTTTTTACATTCGCCGGCATTATCTGACAGCGCGCTGAAAACAGCGGTCGTCGCTGGTATCCTACCTTTTAACATTATAAAAGGCATTGTGATTACGATTGTATTCTCACTTATCTTCATCAAGCTTAAGCCATGGATTGAACAGCAGCGCGCACATATCCATTAAATAAAAAAGCTCCCGCAGGGAGCTTTTTTTGTTTCTTCTATTCAAATTTAAGCGGGTCGCCTTCAAATGGCTCATCCGCCACTTTGATGGAATCAGTAGGACATCCTTCAAATGCATCAATCATATCTTCTTCCAGTACCTCAGGAACTTCGACAACGCCTTTGTTTTCATCAAGCGTTACGAACGCGATGCCTTCATCATCGTAATCGTAAATGTCTGGTGCAGCAGCTCCGCAAGCGCCGCATGCAATGCATGTATCTTTGTCTACGATTGTGTACTTTGCCATGAATAAAACCTCCCAGATTGTTCTTGGTGGAACAAATGGATCAATCTTTATATTTAATCAATTTAACACCTATTCCTCTTACTTATTGTAATGATGTTGCTGCCACATTTCAACAGAAAAATGATTGAGAATGCTTATCACATAAGGGGTTATCTACATAACATCCCCCTTAATGATGACTTTAAACGTCGATTTCTGTTTAAAATCTGTTAAAATAAAGAGAGCAAATCAACGATTTTTGTCAGGAAGAATGTGGGTGGATAGGTTGTCATTAAATTACTTCGATATTATGGTTCTCGATTGCCTTTTTAAAATAAACGGAGAACGGTCGGGAAGCGCTGTTTTTCACCTATTCAAAGGCAAAAGATCGTCACAAACCATTCAAGATGCCGGCTTATTTCAGACTGCAAAATACTTTGGAATGGCGGCGCAATGTTCGAGAAGCGATATTTCAGCGTCGCTCACCAAGCTTGAACAGCATTCATATCTCGAACCTATGTCTGAAACAGATACATACAAAGTGACAGCCAGCGGCGCAGCAGGATTAAGGCACGCCCTTAGTGAGCGGCCTTGGCCAGTTCATTGCCACGGCGCTTATTATCAGCAGGCTGCCGGCGTGCTTTGGAAGAGGCTTTCGCTGCTTGTGCAGGTCTTATCTCATAAACTGCAAGGGAGCAGGCAGTATATCCCTGTCACAAAGGATTATAAGACACTTCACTGGGTAAAGAGATACCTGTCCCGGCATACGGATCATATAGAGATGGCAAGCAGTCTTTTTGCCATGCTGGAGGCGCATTTGCATGAGGTTGATGACAAAGCAGCGCAAATTTTTGTCTACTCCTTAACCTCACACGATAGGATCGGTTATACGAGCAGGCAGCTTGCTGACACGCTGAAAGAAGATGAATGGTATGTTTATATCATGTTTTGGGCTTCGGTACATTATTTTATTCATTCTCTTCCGGAGTGTGAAGATACTTTGTTAAAGGATCTCCTTTCTGATGTGCGTTTAGATAATGCTCTGACAGAGTCAACCAGAAAAACATGGCAGATGATCAAACAAGGGGTTCCGATACATCGTATTGCTGAAATCAGAAAGCTGAAAACAGCGACGATCGAAGACCATATTGTCGAGATTTCTCTTCACGAGCCTGCGTTTGTGATTGATGACTATGTATCAGCGGAAGACCAGCTCCAAATTGCAGAGTTTGCCAAACGGATGCGGACGAACAAAATCAAACAAATTCGAGACGGGCTGGAGCAGCGGTTCAGCTACTTTCAAATCAGACTGGCATTGACAAAGCAGGTGCAGCAATATGACTAAATTACAGCAAACGTTACATCAGTTTTTTGGTTTTACTTCCTTTAAAAAAGGGCAGGAGGACATTATTAGAAGCATACTTAGCGGGAAGGATACCATTGCGATGCTTCCGACCGGGGGAGGAAAATCGCTTTGCTACCAGCTGCCTGGCTACATGCTTGACGGTATGGTATTAATTGTTTCTCCATTGCTTTCTTTAATGGAGGATCAGGTACAACAGCTGAAAGCACGGGGTGAAAAACGTGCGGCCGCTTTGAATAGCATGCTTAGCAGGCAGGAAAGACAATTCGTTTTGGAACATATTCATCGTTATAAATTTTTGTACTTGTCTCCTGAGGCTTTACAGTCGCCATATGTATTGGAAAAATTGAAAAACGTCCCGATCAGCCTATTCGTTATTGATGAAGCACATTGCATATCTGAATGGGGGCATGACTTTAGGCCTGACTATTCAAAGCTCGGACAGCTGAGAAAAAAACTTGGGCATCCTCCGGTTCTGGCATTGACTGCTACGGCTACAAAGGATACGCTGCAAGATGTCACGAACCTGCTGGAGCTGCAGCATGCCGAACGGTATCTCAACTCAGTCAACCGCCCAAACATCGCCCTTCGGGTTGAAAATGCGGCGGATACTGCCGAAAAAATAGATAGGGTCATTCAGCTGGTTGAAAACCTGCAAGGACCGGGAATTGTTTATTGTCCGACACGGAAATGGGCTGAAGAATTAGCGGGTGAAATTAAGAGCAAGACGAGCAGCAGAGCCGACTTTTACCATGGCGGTATGGAGTCTGGCGACAGGATTTTAATACAGCAGCAGTTTATCCATAATCAGCTTGATGTGATATGTTGTACGAATGCGTTTGGAATGGGTGTCGATAAACCTGATATCAGATATGTGATTCATTTCCACATCCCGCAGACGGCTGAAGCTTTTATGCAGGAGATCGGCAGAGCGGGACGCGACGGAAAACCGAGTGTCAGCATTTTGCTGCGGGCACCAGGTGATTTTGAATTACAGGAGCAGATTATCCAAATGGAGAGTGTCACAGTGGCAGAAATCGCCGATGTGATCCGTGTGCTTGAAAAGACGGATGAGCAGGATGAGAGAAGGTTGCGTGACGTATTAATGCAGTATGGTGTCGGAGAGACACAAGCACGTATGATGATACATCTGTTTATGCAGGGGAAAACATCAATTGAACTGATGAAACAGGAAATTTCATATCGCATGGAGCTGAAGCTGGAAAAAATGCGCCGCGTATCTTTTCTGCTTCAGCATGACGGCTGTTTAAGGCAATCACTGTTAACCTATTTTGATGAATCATACGAGCCTGATGACGGAAATCTTCCGTGCTGTTCACATTGCGGTTTTGATCTATCCCTGTATGAACAAAAAGGAGAACGGAGTAAAATGGCGCCATTAGTCAGCTGGAGTTCGGAATTGCACCGGATATTCAGCTTGCAGACTGTAGGTGAGCTAAACTGAAACAGCAAAAGGATTTCATTCAGCATATGTCTGATCGTGATATGCTCAAGCAGTTATATTTGACGCAGCTTTTGATCATCATCGCAGCAGCCTTAGCGGGATTGTTCTTTTTTGAGGATGTAAGAGACGTACTAAAACTCTGGGATATTCACGATCTGCGAATCATATGGTATGGTGTTTCTATTTCGGTTATTGTTATTTTAGCCGATATGGCAGTGATGAAATGGTGTCCGCCTCATTTATATAATGACGGCGGAATCAATAAAAAAATATTCAGTAAGAGGTCAATCCCTCATATTATATTTTTAACGCTTCTGATTGCTTTTGCGGAAGAAATGTTATTCAGAGGAGTGCTGCAGACTCATATCGGTCTATGGGCGGCCAGCCTTATATTTGCCGTTCTGCACTTTCGGTATTTGTCAAAATGGCTGTTATTTATCATGGTGACAGCAATCAGCTTTTTGCTCGGTCTGATGTATGAATGGACCGGTAACTTATTTGTTCCGGTGACGGCGCATTTTATCATTGATGCCGTGTTTGCCTGTCAGATTCGTTTTGAACATGTGAGGAGGGATAAACATGACGAACATGTCGAGAGTAGAGAGAAGAAAAGCCCAGAATCTTTATGAAGATCAAAACGCCGCATTGGCGGACGATTATGTCGATGATGATGGAGAAAGCCTTCCGACAAGACAATCTGTAAAAAATCAAAGAGAACAGAAAAAAAAGCAAGGCAAAACAAAAACGCCATTATTCACTGTACTCGCTGTATTATTTGTATTTGTGCCGGTTATCGTGTTAGTCAGCTTATTTTATCTAAAAAACCATCCGGATAATCATGACGATTATGAAGATGTTTTTATCGACAGCAGCCAAAGCAAATATGAGGTTGTGCCGAAACCAGAGGATAAAAATGACACCGCAGACACCAAAGAGACCAAAGAAACTAAAGAGACCGCACTGCAGCAAGAGTCAAAAAAAAAGTCTGAGGATACAAAGGCAAAAGACCCTGCAAAAACAACAACTGATAAGAAACAGCCTGCTGTAGCGGAAAAAGAAGTCTCAGCAAATAAGGAGGAAGCAACCGCCGCGGCTGCTTCCTCTTCTCAACAAGAAGCGGCACCGCAAGAGCAGCAGCCGGCTGAACCAGTTCAATCTGAGCCAAAACGCGTTGTCAAGCACACCGTCCAAAAGAAAGAAACGCTGTACCGGATTTCTATGAAGTATTATAAAAGCAGGTCGGGAGAAGAAAAAATTCGTGCGTATAATCATCTGAATGGAAATGATGTTTACACCGGACAAGTTTTGGACATCCCCTTAATGGATGAATAGGGCATTTTTTTATTTTACGCTCATATATTGTAGAAATGAAAATGGACAAGGTGTGAAGCGTATGAAAACCTTATGGAATCAGATGGATCAGTTTACAGACGCGCCGACCAAACAGATGCTCCAAGCGCTGGTGAAACGAAAACAAAAATTTGAAAATTATGCAACGCAATGCCGCAGATGGCGATGGACTTCACTCATTTGCTTAGGCCTATTATGTATTATGATCATGATCAAGAGCCCGGCGCCACAGCTTGTTCTTCAAGAAATGCTTAGCCATACCTTTTATTTATTTTGGATGATGGCAACCGCTTTTGCATACTGCACTTCATATTATTTTAAGAAAAAGGAAGAAAAAGCTGAGGGCGATTTTCATAAACTGAGATGCGAAATTATTCAGAAAAGCACTGATCTTTGGCCGCAGCCGGATAAATGGAAGGCGAGAGAATCTGTTTTTCAAATGATGAAGCACCAATATGACATTAATCTATATTTTGAAAGTAAATAAAATCGGGCGTTTTCTCAAACGATAGAAACGTCTTTTTTTATTGTCCGTCTTATTGATAAGTTCTAAAAGAATGGAGAGTTTTTATGAAGCTATCAGTGAAAATTGCCGGTGTGCTAACTGTGGCGGCAGCGGCAATGACGGCAAAGATGTACTCAACAGCAAAAGGCAACCATTTGAAAACACATACGTTTCCTTTATCAAAAATGAAGGGTAAGCCGCCTCTTACAATCTTTTTTATTTCGGACATTCACAAACGTCTCATCGATGAAGATCTTTTAGAAAAAGCGCGAAGCCATGCCCCTCAGCTGGTTATCATCGGCGGTGATTTAGCCGAGGGCGGTGTGCCCAGTACGAGAATCGAGGAAAACATCAAAAGGCTCACGGCTTTCGGGGTCCCTGTCGTGTTTGTGTGGGGGAATAATGATTATGAAGTCAGGCAGCATAAGCTGTATTCCATATTCAAAGCGCACGGTGTCATCACTCTGAGGAATGAGTCTATCCCGTTTTCGTACAACGGCCATACGATTGCGATTGCCGGAGTTGATGATATCAGGATGGAGATGGATCATTATGAGGAAGCCATTAAAGAACTCGACAAAAGCCAGCTGAATATTCTGATATGCCATAACCCGGAGATTCATGAACAAATCAATGAAGCTGACGGTATTGATGCGATATTCAGCGGACATACCCACGGCGGTCAGATTAGGTTTGGAAAATTCGGCCCGTATGAACTCGGGAAAACAGGCATTGTGAAAAATGCAGCGTATCTCATTAGCAACGGATACGGCACAACAAAAGTGCCTCTTCGTTTAGGTGCTGAGCCGGAAACGCATATTGTGACGCTTTGTGCGCCGGAATAACTTCTCAAAAGCAAAAAATCCATAAGGT
>NZ_JAVAXX010000135.1:0-16659 GCF_042709275.1 Bacillus sp. LR_5
AAAGCAAAAATTACAGCTATCGGCACCTATGCGCCGAGCAGACGTTTAACCAATGCAGATTTAGAAAAGATCGTTGATACCTCTGATGAATGGATCGTTCAGCGCACAGGAATGAGAGAACGCCGGATTGCGGATGAACATCAATTTACCTCTGATTTATGCATAGAAGCGGTGAAGAATCTCAAGAGCCGTTATAAAGGAACACTTGATGATGTCGATATGATCCTCGTTGCCACCACCACATCCGATTACGCCTTTCCGAGTACAGCATGCCGCATACAGGAATATTTCGGCTGGGAAAGCACCGGCGCGCTGGATATTAATGCGACATGCGCCGGGCTGACTTACGGCCTCCATTTGGCAAATGGATTGATCACATCAGGCCTTCATCATAAAATTCTCGTCATCGCCGGAGAGACGTTATCAAAGGTAACGGATTATACCGATCGAACGACATGCGTTCTGTTCGGCGATGCCGCGGGTGCGCTGTTAGTGGAACGAGATGAAGAGACGCCGGGATTTCTTGCGTCTGTACAAGGAACAAGCGGGAACGGCGGCGATATTTTGTATCGTGCCGGACTGCGAAATGAAATAAACGGTGTGCAGCTTGTCGGTTCTGGAAAAATGGTGCAAAACGGACGCGAGGTATATAAATGGGCCGCAAGAACCGTCCCTGGCGAATTTGAACGGCTTTTACATAAAGCAGGACTCTGCTCTGATGATCTCGATTGGTTTGTTCCTCACAGCGCCAACTTGCGCATGATCGAGTCAATTTGTGAAAAAACACCGTTCCCGATTGAAAAAACGCTCACTAGTGTTGAGCACTACGGAAACACGTCTTCGGTTTCAATTGTTTTGGCGCTCGATCTCGCAGTGAAAGCCGGGAAGCTGAAAAAAGATCAAATCGTTTTGCTTTTCGGGTTTGGCGGCGGATTAACCTATACAGGATTGCTTATTAAATGGGGAATGTAACAAAAAAAGAACTTGTTTCCAAGGAAACAAGTTCTTTTTCTTTATGAAGCCGGCTGTTCTTCTGATGTTTCTTCCTTTCGGCTTAACATTGTAAAGTAAGTAATGCTTAGTGCAATCATGACGAGGGCGATGCCAATTAAGACGCCGGCCATCTGCCACATGTAGCCAAAGTCACCGTTTGAAATGACTGCTCTGAATCCGTTAATGCTGTAGGTCATCGGCAATGCGCCATGGATGACTTGATAGAAATTCGGAAGCAATTCAAGCGGGAAGGTTCCTCCGCTCGCTCCCAGCTGCAGCACTAAAATAATGACTGCGATAAATCGCCCCGGGTTGCCCATCGTTGTAGCCAAAAATTGAATTATCGCCAGGAAAGCGAGACTCGTAATGATCGTAAACACGTAAAATCTCCACGTGCTCTCTACCTCGAGACCAATTCCCAATAGAAGAACCGTCGCCACAATCAATGATTGAATGATTCCTACAAGCATCATGACATTGAATTTGCTAAAGAACCACTCAAAACCGTTTCTCGGACGTCCTGACGCTTCCTTCAGCGGGAAGACAACCGTCAGCATGATGCCGCCGACATACAAGCCCATTGACAGGATATAAGGTGTCAGCCCTGTACCGTAGTTAGGAACGGAATGAATGGCATCATCTTTGGTTTTAACCGGATCTGCAAACATGCCATATGTTTGATCATCAGCATCGATATCTCCTGTTTGATCAGCCGCATCCTTCAGCTTACTAGACAGCTCTCCTGTGCCGTCCAATAGCTTGCCTAAACCTGTATCAAGTGATGCAGATCCGTCTGCAAGTTTTGATGATCCGCTTTGGACCTGTTTAGACCCGTCTAACAGCTTAAACAATCCGCCGGATACTTGGCTGCTTCCTGTCACCAATTGCTCTGAGCCCGCTTTTGCTTTTGCGAACTGCTTATTATATTCACCGATGCCGGCTGTCAGTTTAGTTTGGCCATCTGTCAGCTTCTGAGAACCATTGTATATCTTATCAGCTCCCTCAGTTAATCTGTCAATCGCATCTTGGATTGTTTTTGCGCCGTTATAAAGCTTAGATGTAGCTTCCGGCATGGCTTTCACCTGCGCCACCTGCGCTTTCACGTCTTCAAGAGAGCTTTTTATCGTTGCGATGTCAGGCAGCTGATCAGCTGTAGGTAGCTGGCTTAATATTTGATCAAAATCAGGCGCATCAACTTGCGGAAGCTTTTTCTCAACAGAATTAATCAGCTGGCTTTTTTGCTCTGCTGTTAAGAAGTCACTCGAATTGATGAGATTTTTAAATGCCTGATCACGGTTTTTCAAACTGTTTTCAAAGTCAGTCAGCTGTTTTTTAAATTCCTTTATCGCTGTTTCTGACTTTTCCAGATTGTTCACAGCTGTTTCAAGCTGTGTTAAATCGAGCGCATTTATGAGTTTTTCCGCTTTTGCTGCTTTTTCCGACTCTTCTTGCGCTTTACTGTTGAGCTGATCCAGCCCGTTTGTCAGATTAGGCAATCCCTGCTGCACCTTTTGAAGGCCGGCATTCAGTTCATTTAGCTTGCCCGTTATCTTGCCTGATCCTGCTGCAAGCTGACCAGATTTATCATAAATCTGGTTGCTGCTGTCTTGGAATTTACCGAGCGAGCTGTCAAGCGATTGGATGCCGCTCGTCACCTGAGCCGCTCCATCTGCAAGCTGCGCTGTTTTGTCACTGATGGTAGCGGTGCTTTCCTTCAGCTTCGCCAGATTTTCTTTCAGCTGGGCGCTTCCGTTTTTCGCATCCTTTGTGCCGTCATCAATTTTTTTCGCGCCGCTGCTCGCGTCGCTCAAACCTTTTGCGATATCTTTAAAGTTATCAAAAATAACTTTCGTATATTGCTCGGTCACTTCTTTTGAAACAGAGGCTTTCAGTTTATCAATCGCTTTTTCGCCGATCGTTGCCCCTACATAGTTAGAACCTGCATTTGTGTGGTATTTCAGATCCAATTTTTTCGGATTTTTGTCTAATACAGTGCTGGCATTCTTAGAAAAATCCTCAGGAATCTCGACAACTAAATAATATTTTTGATTCAATAAGTCCTTTAACGATTGGTCGAGATCATTGGAAAAATGCCAATCAAAGTTGTTATTATCCTTTAATTCTTTGACCAGATCATCACCGATTTGAAGTTTTTCTCCTTCATACGTTGCTCCCTTGTCTTGGTTGACGACAACGACAGGCAGCTGGTCAACTGTGCCGTACGGGTCCCAATAAGCCTTTAAGAATACGCCGCTGTAAATAAGCGGGACAAACAAAATGGCGATGATGGGAATCAATAATTTTTTACTTGTTACGATGTCTTTCCACTGACTTCGTATTGTGTTCATCCTGATGCCTCCATTCTAAAACTGACTCATCATGAAAAATGGTCATTTTCTTGCAAAGAGAAAGGATTATCTAGTTCGCTGACAATCCTTTGACAACATACAATTCAAGCAGTCCCGCAATTGTCTCTTTATCAAGCGGGGGGTGTTGTTTTTCCCAGTCAAAAATGAGCGCGATATAAAGCTTCAGCATCACAAAGGCTGTCAGTTCAGGGTCGCACGGCTTGATTGCGCCGCTTTTGATCCCGTCTTCAATCTTGCTTTTGATATAAGACAGTATGGCTCGCTCCATTTTCTGGATCACTTCCTGAACTGCCATTGTACCAATCTCGGCATTCTCTTGGAAAATTTTAATCGTCAGCTGATGTGTTTTCCTGAACTCCAGAATGGCAAACAGCGCTCTGTGCACATTTTCATGGAACGGAAGGTTCGGCTCCATCGCTTCATCCGCTTTTTGCTTCATTTCCTTTAATAAAGTAGTGAAAATCTCGTCAAACAGCTCTTCTTTGTTTTTGAAAAAAGTATAAATGGTTCCCTTCCCCACGTTCGCAAGTTTTGCGACAAGATCCATTGTCGTCGCTTTATACCCGAACTGCGTGAAAGACTTTGTAGCCGCCTCCAAAATGAGCTTTTTTCGATCTATTGACATTGTATTCACCTCGAAACTGACCGTTTGAACATTTTAGTCATTAAGTACATATGCAAATGTATCATAACCTGCTGTTCAATTCAATCATTTTTTTACACAATATTGCCATTGAACATCAAAAAAACCTCCGCGATAAAGCGGAGGTTTTAGCTGAATAAATAGGTAAGCGCGTCAGACACGGCAGCTTTTCCTTGATCAATGCAGTCGGGAATGCCGACACCTTCGAAAGAAGCGCCTGTCATATAAACACCTGGATATGCAGATGCAAGTGCTTCACGCAGCTCCTTGATACGCTGCTTATGGCCGACATGGTACTGCGGCATGCTTTCATGCCATCGGGTGACACATGTCATTTCCGGCTCGCCGTTTATGTTCATGACTTTCTTTAAGTCTTCTAACACAATGTTGATAATGTCATTATCTGATAGATCGACAATGGATTCGTCTCCGGCTTTTCCAACATATGCCCGAAGCAGCGTTTTGCCTTCCGGCGCTGCGTGCGGCCATTTTTTATTCGTCCACGTACAGGCTGTGATCGCAAAGTCACTGTTTCTTGAAATGACAAAACCCGTGCCCTCATGCTCCATTTGGACGGAGCCTTCAGGGAAACCTAAAGCGACGTTTGCCACGGATGTGGAGTGCATATTTTTCAAATGAGAAATGGCAGGAAGCTCAGAAAGCATTCCCGCAGCCGCTTTATGCGGAGCAGTCACAATTACTGAATCAGCATCAAGTGTGACGCCGTTATCCAGTTCGAGCGAATAGCAAGAGCCGCTATGGCTGAGTTTGGTCACTTTTGTGCCTTTATACACCTTCGTCAGCTTTAACTGCTTTTCGATCTCTTCTACAAGGGTCTGCAAACCGGTTGACAGAGTCTGGAACTGCCCTTGTTTTTTTGCCGTCAGCTGCTGGCCTGAGCCTTGAGGCCTTGTTTTTTTCATGCCGAGAATCAGGCTTCTATGCTTTTGTTCCGTCTGGTAAAATTGCGGAAATGTCGACATCAGGCTGAGCTTGTCAATGTCGCCTGCGTAGATCCCTGATAGAAGCGGCTCGATTAAGTTCTCGACCACTTCATCTCCGACACGTCTGCGGAAGAATTCTCCCAATGACTGATCATCCTTTGTTTTGCTTGCAGGCAGGATGAAATCCATAGCAGCTCTCGCCTTCCCAGACAAAGAAAACAGACCCGTAGAAACAAACGGCGCAATTTTTGTCGGTATCCCCATTACAGCGCCCTTCGGCATTGGATGCAGGGTGCGGTTTACAAGCACATAGGATTGTCCGGTCGCATTGTTGACAAGCAAATGCTCAAGACCTAAGTCTTTAACAAGCTGCGGGGCGCTTTTCTTTCGTTCCAGAAATGAGTCTGGCCCTCTTTCGATGATATAGCCGTCTTTCTTGACAGTCTGGATTTTCCCGCCGACTCTCGGACTTGCCTCAACAAGCGTCAGCTCAAGCGGCAGATTCTTTTCTTTGATTTCTTTTTCCATATAGAAGGCGGCGGCTAAACCGGTAATGCCGCCGCCGATGATGACTACATGTTTTTTGCCGTCACTCATGTTCATCGCCTTCTTTAACGTCCTAATTTTTTTAATACGACTGTTGCCAAAGCATCAATAAATTCAGGCTTGGCATTTGGCATTTCCGGCCGGTAATAGCTTGCGCCGATATCGTCAGTCACCACTTTGCATTCATAATCATTATCATAAAGCACTTCTAAGTGATCCGCGACAAACCCAACAGGAACATATACAAATGCTTGATAGCCTTTTTGTTCGAATAAATCACGTGTTAAATCCTGAACATCGGGTCCGAGCCAAGGATCAGGCGTGTTCCCTTCACTTTGCCAGCCGACAGCATATTCGGAAACGCCTGCGCCTTCAGCAATTAATTTCGCCGATTCATGCAGCTGGTCCGGGTACGGGTCTCCAAATTCTTTGATTTTTTCCGGCAGGCTGTGTGCAGATACGATGAGCATTGCGTTTTCTCTTTCATCCTCAGGCATTGACGCATATGTTTCCTTCACTCGGTCAACCCAATATGTCACGAACTTCGGTTCATCGTACCAGCTTTCAACTGACGTAATCGTTAAGCCGCCGAGTTTTTCAGCCTCTTCTTTGGCGCGTTTGTTGTAGGACTGAACGCTGAACGTGGAGAAATGCGGCGCCAGCACGATGCTGACTGCTTCTGTAATGCCATCCTTATGCATCTCTGCTACGGCGTCTTCAATAAACGGCTCGATATGCTTCAGTCCGATATACGCTTTAAACGTAATCTCATCCTGAATTTCATTCAAGTGCTGTTCCAGATTATGCGCCTGCTCTTCTGTGATTTTGGCAAGCGGTGAAATGCCGCCAATCGCTTCGTATCTGTCTTTCAAATCTTGAAGCATTTCAGGTTCAGGCTTTCTGCCTCTTCTGATATGTGTATAATAACGTTCAATATCTTCTTCCTTATAAGGCGTGCCGTACGCCATCACGAGAAGCCCCATTTTCTTTCTACTCACTGTTTACACCCTCTTTAATGATCTGATACAAACATTTTGACAGGATATCATTAAGATACCAAAAGATATGCTTAGGAATATTGACCCATTTTTTTGTTTTGTGAATATTCATGGACAAATGCTGTCAGTTTTTTCAAAACCTCGGGACTGACATCAGGAAATACCCCATGGCCAAGATTGAAAATGAAGCCGTCTGATTTCATACCCTGATCAAGTATTTCCTTCGTTTTCTGCTCAATGACTTCCCATGGCGCAAGCAAAATGGACGGGTCCAGGTTGCCCTGCACTGTTTTAGTAATTCCTTTTGATCTGGCTTCATCAATGCCGAGTCTCCAGTCAAGCCCGACAACATCGAGAGGAAGGTCATGCCAATCACCTGCAAGATGGCTTGCGCCAACGCCAAACATGATCAGCGGCACATTCTCCTTTGCGAGCTCTGAAAAAATCCGGTTCATTACGGGTTTGATGTATGTTCTGTAATCTGCCTGATTCAATGCGCCGACCCACGAATCAAAGATTTGAATCGCTTTTGCGCCTGCCTTAATCTGCGCTTTCACGTACACGATGATCATGTCGGCAAGCTTGGACATCAGCAGATTCCATGCATCCGGCATGCTGTACATGAAGGCTTTTGTTTTATTGTAGTTTTTCGACGGGCCGCCTTCGATCATATAGCTTGCAAGCGTAAAAGGCGCACCTGAGAAACCGATGAGCGGGACGTTCAGCTGCTCATTGACAAGCAGTTTAATCGTCTCAAGCACGTACGGCACGTCCTGTTCCGGATCAATCTGGCCGAGTTTTTCAATGTCCGCCAGAGACCGGATTGGCTGATCAATCACAGGACCGATCCCGTTTTTGATTGCAACATCCACACCGATTGACGGCAGCGGTGTCATGATATCTTTATAAAGGATTGCAGCATCGACTCCGTATTGCTCAACCGGCAGTCTTGTGACATACGCACAAAGTTCGGGCTGATGTGTGATCTCAAACAATCCGTACTTTTCCTTCAGCTTGCGGTATTCCGGCTGTGAGCGCCCTGCTTGCCTCATATACCACACAGGCGTGTGATCCGCTTTTTCTCCCCGCGCAGCTTTTAAAAACGTCTCGTTAAACGTTTCTCGTTTACTCATCTGATTTCCACCTTTCATACGGCAACCATACGTTCGTATTTCTTGACTTATTACACTATACCTTGTTTTAGGCAAATGGTATAGAAATGTAGCTCAAAGTTCAAAAAATCGCCGAATTCCATTAAGAGGAAAACAATTTCGGCTGAACGTAATCGGTTCCTTCCCCTTCTCTTTTTGTCTGTGTATTATAAGGCACAATTTTATAAGACGCGCCCGAAAATAAGTTGGCATAAGGAATTTCATAGCTTCCCTTCCCTTCAACCGAATCAAGAAGCGTCTCCTCGCCGTCCTTGTTTACATAAATTCTGTATACGGCCCGATCATCCTCTTGAGCGTCCCACTTTAATTCAATGGTAAAGAGCCCTGCAGCTTTAAATGTGTAATCGGCTGTGAGTGTTTTGATCGGCTTCAGCTCAATCGGGCTTTCCAGTTCTTTAACGTTTTTAGGCTTTGTGAACACATGACCGGTTTCTCCTGCCTGTGTCAAAATATCCTTAAACAGCCGCGTCGGGTATGAGCTCCCGGCTTTCAAATAATGGTTTTGATCCGTTTTGTCATAGCCCATCCAGACTGCCCCGGTTATTTTCGGCGTATAGCCTGCAAACCAGGCGTCCTTTGTCGCGCCGGAGACGCCTGTATAAGATGTAGAACCTGTTTTTCCCGCCAGGTCGCCGTGATAGGTGCCGGACGTGGCCGTTCCCTTTTTGACTACCTGCTGCAGCATTCTCGTCATATTCCAAGACGTCTGCTTGTTGAAAACCCGCTTTCCTTCTTCTTTATGATCGGCTATTGTTTCTCCGTCTTCATCTATTATGCTCGAGATAAAGAAGGGTTCAGTATACGTTCCGTTCGCGGCAAATGTATGAAACGCGCCGGCAAGCTGGAGCGGCGAAACGCCTTTTTCCAAGCCTCCTAGAGCGAGAGCAAGGCCTTCATCAGGGATATCAATGCCGTTTGCTTTCAAATAAGATTTTCCTGTTTCAACGCCGATCTCATTCAGCGTCCAGACAGCCGGCGCGTTTTTGCTGTACGTAATGGCGTCAGACATAGTGACTTCGCCCTCATACCGGCTGTCGTAGTTTTTCGGCGTATAATCTCCGTAGGACTGCAACTCATCCTTCAATAGAGAATATGGCTTAAATTTCTTTTCCTGCATCGCCGGTCCGTATACAGCAAGCGGCTTAAATGTGGAACCCGGCTGGCGGACAGCTGTGACACGGTTATATCCTTTGGATGTGTAATCCCTTCCGCCGATGGCCGCTTCTACACCGCCTGTCTTGTTATTAATAAAGACCGCGCTTCCCTCGGCATTCTGATCTGTTCCGGGATAATAGCTTCCCTCTTTCATCACCTGGTAAGCCGTCTTCTGCAGCTTCGAATCGAGCGGCACCTTGATCGTGTATCCGCCTTGAAGAAGCTGCTCTCCGGAAATGGAATACTTGTCTTCCGCCTCTTTGATCACAAGGTCAATGTAGCTGTCAAACCAAGGTGTTTCCGACTGTTTCTTCACATGCAGTCCAAGCGTTCGGCCCTGTGCGGTGACAGCCTCTTTCGCACTGATATAGCCTTGGTCATTCATCATACCTAGAATTGTATCACGCCGCTCCTTATTTTTATCAGGGTGCAAAATCGGAGAGTACGTAGAAGGCGCCTTCGGAATAGCGGCCAAAACAGCGCCTTCAGATAAAGTCAAATCTTTTACTTCTTTATTAAAATAATAGTGGGACGCCGCTTGTATGCCGTAGACCCCGTGTCCGAAGTAAAGCTGGTTTAAATACATTTCCAGCAGCTTGTCCTTGCTGTAATCCCGTTCAAGATTAATCGCAATGATCACTTCTTTTGTTTTTCTTAGAAACGTTTTGTCATGTGTCAGAAAAATATTTTTGGCAAGCTGCTGGGTGATCGTGCTTCCGCCTTCCACCTTTCCGCCTGCTAATATATCGCGATACACTGCCCTTCCGACAGATTTTGCATCAATGCCGTGATGCTCATAGAACCTTTTATCCTCAACAGCGATAAACGCTTCTCTGACCTGCTTTGGAATCTCATTGATCGAGACCGGTTCGCGATTTTCTGTATACAGGCTTGCAACCTCATCTCCGTTTTGATCAACAATTTTTGAAGAAGCATGAAGTATCAGCTTTTTTTCATCTATGACATAATGGCCGAGAAAAATAATTGAAATATATCCTATTAAAGCGAGAAAAGCAGTTAACACTAAAATAATGATAGGTATAAAAAGTTTCTTTTTCTTTATCTTAAACATGAACTCACCTCGCCTTTCTAAAGGTAGTATGGGAAAAATTGTTTGGAATTATGTTCGAAGCACTCGCCAATAGAAACTTATACCATTGTTTTGATATACTAGCAAGCAGGAGGTGGCTGATATGAAGGTTTATATTACATATGGGACAGCCGATTTTTTAAAAACGATCGTACAGAAGCATCCCTCAGAAAATATCCTTTTGATGCAGGGGCAGGAAAACGCCATTTTGATTCATGAAACAAACGGAGATACCGTTTTCCAGGCACCACACGCTTATGAAGTCATTGACCAAGTCGGAGAGATCAAACATCCCGGTTTTGCAGTATTGAACAATATTGCCGTCACTCAGGAAGGGCGTCCGCTGTTTGAAAACAGATTTAAAAACAGAGCGGGAAAAGTCGAAAACGAGCCTGGCTTTGAAGCAATTCGAGTGCTCCGTCCGATCGACAGTGACACCTATGTCATTCTGACCTTGTGGGAAACGGAAAGCGCCTTTCAAGACTGGCAGCAGTCCGGTTCTTACAAAGAAGCCCACAAAAAACGCGATACATCTGCCGGAATTGACACAACGTCGATCTTCTCCCGGCCTTCCTATGTCACCACATATTTCGCTGTCGAATAGCTGCCGGCATGTCCGGCAGCTTATTTTATTGGGAGGAAAGCAAAATGAAGCATACTTGCCCAGTCTGCGGGTTTAAGGGATTGGCTGAACCGCCATATGATCATGAACGCAATCATTCTCATGAAATCTGCCCGTGCTGCGGTTTTCAGTTCGGATTTGATGATTACGAGATGCAGCACGAGGATAATTCATATTTAGAGCCATCGGAAAGCATCATCGCCTATAGAAAAAACTGGCTTGCTGAAGGGTGCGTCATTTTTTCTCCTGAATGCTTCCCAAAACATCTGCAAAAAGCGAATAGAGTATTAAGGCATCATCTGATTGAGCAGCTGAAACAGATCAATGTTCATCTTCCATCATAACCCTCCCCTCTGTCCCGGCACCTTCCGCCCGCCTATGAATAATCTGTAAGCGGAAGGAGTGATCGATGATGGAAGTCGGGATTTTGTCTGTCCATGTTCTGTATGTGTTTTTTATTGGTGCAATTATCCTATTTATGCTGCTGAGAAAAGACACGACATTTATTTCTCTATTCGGCATTTTTATCATATCGCTATGGGCCAGCCATTCACTTTCAGCTTCTGTCAGCAGTTTATTCCACAGCTTTATCTATGCGGCCGGCGAACTGCTGCCCACGATTTTCATCATTTGCTTTATCGTTTCAATGAGTGATTTGTTAACAAAAACAGGGATAAATGAAGCGATGATTTCTCCCTTTGCAAGCCTTGTGAGAGGGCCTGTGACTGCCTATTGGCTGATTGGGGGCCTGATGTTCGCCATTTCTCTCTTCTTCTGGCCTTCTCCGGGTGTCGCTTTGATCGGCGCCGTCCTGCTCCCCGCAGCCGCACGTGCCGGTTTGACGCCTCTTGCCGCGGCCATGGCCATGAACTTATTCGGACACGGTTTTGCCCTGTCAGGAGACTTTGTCATTCAGGCGGCGCCAAAGCTGACTGCAGATGCAGCAGGCATTCCAGTCGGTGATGTCGTCTCGGCCAGCATTCCGCTTGTGCTGATTATGGGTGTGACTACAACAACCGCTGCCTTTATCATGATTCAGCGCGAACGCAAAAAACAGGAGCATCCCGCTTCTTTTTCCCCCGTTCTTTCCGGCGAACAAGACAACTCGCTGTACTTGCCAAAACGCCTGCGGTCCATACTGGCTTTTTTGATTCCGCTTGCCTTTCTTGCAGATATCGCCTGCATGCTCTTGTTTAACCTACAAGGAAATGATGCCACCGCGTTAATTGGCGGGTCTGCAATCTGTATCCTCCTTACCGTTCATTTTTTCGTGTATAAGCATAAAGGGCTTGAAAAAATCACCGGCTATTTTATTGACGGATTTAAGTTCGGTTTTAAGGTTTTCGGCCCCGTCATCCCGATTGCCGCTTTCTTTTATCTTGGCGACTCAGGCTATGAGAGCATACTGGGCACTTCACTCCCTAAAGGTTCCCACGGCATTGTCAACGATCTTGGCATTGCTTTATCCCATATGATGCCTATGTCAAAGGAGCTTGCCGCCGCTGCATTAACTGCCGCTGGAGCAATAACAGGCCTTGACGGCTCAGGATTTTCCGGCATTTCTCTCGCCGGCTCCATCGCAAAGCTCTTTTCGTCCGCTCTCCATGCCGATCCCGCCGTTCTGACCGCGCTCGGACAAATCTCTGCCATCTGGGTGGGCGGAGGAACACTGGTCCCATGGGCGTTGATTCCCGCGGCGGCCATTTGCAAAGTTGATCCTTTTGAGCTTGCCAGAAAAAACTTCATTCCCGTCGCGATTGGCCTTTTAGTGACAACCCTCGCAGCTGTGATGATGCTTTAAAACAGCTTGAGTTGAAATATTCAGACTTTTTCTATACAATCATGGAAAACATAGAAAAGGGGGAAGCGGCTTTGTCCATATCCACACTGCAGAAAGAGATAAACAAACAGCTCGACGGCTGTTTTGAAGAAATGGTTGAGATCAGGCGCCATTTTCATATGTATCCTGAGCTTTCATTTCAAGAAGAAAAAACCGCCGCATTTATTGCTTCCTATTATGAATCGTTAGGAGTCCCAATCCGCACAAACGTTGGCGGCAGAGGGGTTTTAGCATATATAGAAGGAAGCGAACCCGGCCCTACAGTCGCTTTGAGGGCCGACTTTGACGCTCTCCCCATTCAAGATGAAAAAGATGTCCCTTACGCCTCCAAAGTGCCTGGTGTCATGCATGCATGCGGCCACGACGGCCACACCGCAGCTCTTCTCGCAGTGGCCAAGGTCCTTCACCAAAACAAACATGAACTGAAGGGAACATTTGTGATAATCCACCAGCATGCAGAAGAATATTATCCGGGAGGCGCAAAGCCAATGATTGATGACGGCTGTCTCGAAAACGCGGATGTGATATTCGGCACTCATCTTTGGGCAACTGAGCCGCTCGGAACTATTCTCTGCCGCCCCGGCGCCGTCATGGCGGCGGCGGACCGATTTACGATTAAAGTTTTCGGAAAGGGCGGCCACGGCGCTCATCCGCATGATACAAAAGACGCCGTCCTGATCGGTTCGCAAATCGTTTCCTCTTTGCAGCACATTGTCAGCCGCAAAGTCAATCCGATTCAATCCGCCGTCATTTCGACAGGCTCCTTCATCGCCGACAATCCGTTTAATGTCATCGCAGACCAAGCAGTACTCATCGGCACAGCGCGTTCTTTTGATGAAAATGTCCGGGACATTCTGGAGAAAGAAATTGAAGCGGTTGTAAAAGGAATATGCAGCATGCACGGCGCGTCCTATGAGTACACCTATGAACAGGGTTATCCGGCGGTTGTGAACCATCCTGCAGAAACGAGCCACTTGGTGAGCACCGCAAAGAATACCGAGGGCGTTCTGCAGGTCATTGACGGTGAACCGCAAATGGGCGGCGAGGATTTTGCTTATTACCTACAAAACGTGAAGGGCACTTTTTTCTTTACAGGCGCCGCTCCCGAACAGCCAGAGCGAGTCTATTCCCACCACCATCCGAAATTTGATATCAACGAAAAAGCAATGCTGACAGCGGCCAAGGTCCTTGCCGGCGCTGCGATCACCTATCATCAGCTATAAAAAAACAGCCGGAGTGTTTATTCTCCGGCTGTTTCCTTTAATATCCTCAGATGAAAAACATGTCTTGCCGTTTCTCCAAGCTGAGCAAGCAGCTTATAATTGGCAATTCCGCCGACTGCCGCTCCTATTCCCGGCAAAAGCTGAAAAAGCTTCACGACGTCGATATAATCGCGATATTCCTGCTGGAACACTCTCCAGTCGATGCTCTTTTTCTCCGTCTCCCAATTTTCGATGACAGAAAAAAGCGATTTACGGCCATCATCACTCGAAAACGCAAGCTGAAACACGAGGAGCAAAAACATCCTTTCTTGTGCATCCTTGACATCAAAGCCGTAAATGGAAGACAAGGTAAATAAACACTTCATCTTAATTGAAAGCAGCAGCGGAAAATCAGCAATGCCTAAAAAAATGCCGCCCGCTCCGGTGCCGACTCCCTCAGCAGCTGCCACTTTCTGATAAGAAACAATCGTTTTTTTCGCCAATTCGTTTTTTTCACTGAGCGACAGTGCACTTGTATCCTTTTTATAAGTGATGATATTGGAGCCGGCCATTGTCGCTTCTACCATTTTTCTTACACTCTCGGTGACGACCGTATGGATTTTTTCAGGAATCCGTTCATTCACCTTCGTCTGCACACGCTTCGAAAAGCGTTCAAACATGGAATCCTTTCGCAAAAAATGCATTTTCCATTCCAAAGCTTCCTGCATCAGCAGCTGATTATCTGTCATTTGATTACCTCTTTTCAGTTCACAGCTTTCCGTGCTTTTTCAGCCTGGTTGCCATATAAGCAGGCATAACAACAAAAATCAGAACGGCAGAACCGATCAGCGCGTACAGAAAACCGGTCAAGCCGGCTGCATAGGCAGATGCAACAGACATCAGCATCGCTTGAATACTAAGTGCAGTTTTTAATAGAGAGAAATAGCTTTTCAGCTTTGTTTCTTTTTTCACAGGGTACAGCTCTTGAAGCGCCAGATGGTCAAAGTGGCCGAAGAGCGGCAGAAGCTGAATGCCCGTAATGAAAATGGCAAACACAGTCAAAACCGCGGCAATCAGCGGGCTGGCTGAGATATACATAATGATCAGCGCGAAAACGATCGTTAATCTGACAAGAATGCCCAAATAATCACTCGAACGCAAAAAGGCGCGGGTGAACATATAGGCAAATGTTTTGCGCTGTTCAAACGGCACGAGCCGCAGCAAAAAGTCGAGATAAGCTCTGCGTTTGGCTTGCTTTCGCAAATGCGGCACATCAGTAAACAGGTTGGCAATCCGATAGAAACGCTGCTTTCGTCTCAATTCGGACTCAATATGGCTCTCCCATTTAAATGTTTTTTGTTTTGCTGCGGAAGACATATACAGATAAAGAACAGCCATAATGACATAGACGAGAAGCGCATACATATAAACAGATTGGAAAACAAAATAAAGAACGAGTGTATTCGCCGCAAAGCGAATGATGACGTCCATCCGTTTCATGCTGCGGTCGTTTTGGAAAGTCATGCGCCATTCCATTACCTGATTCCACGCTTTCAGCAGCAACAGTTGGACAAAGACCGCGGCATACGATACGAGCGAAGCCCCCGGTGTGACTGCGAAATAAAGCGGCATCGCAACGATACTCAGCGCAATAAGCGGAAACAGCTGAGACACATAGCTGTAGACAAACGCCTGCTTCAAGTAAGGCTCCATTTTTGCTTCAAGAGGCAATAAGAAAACAAGGTCAGCCTCCTTCAAAAGCGTTCGCACATAAGAGCTTGTCAACACGAGCGAAAACAGCACGGCCATCACCCAAAAGGACGGAAAGTGAGCGGGAATGTCCCGTATCCATTTGCTGTACCAGCTTGCAGCGCCCGCTAGAAAAAAAATCAAAACAATGACGAGGTGATCGTTGAGCATATATTTCATGTATGTTCTTGTTTCTTTGATATGCTCCTGCAGCCGCGACTGCCAAATATCAAGCATATTATTCATGGCCAGCGTCTTCCTTTGTAAGCTCAAGATACAAATCGTCCAGCGCCGCGTCCTTCATTCCAAACTGCTCTCTGAGCTCTGACAGCGTGCCGCGCGCCCGCACCTCGCCGTTATGTAAAATTATAAACGAATCGCAATAGCGTTCTGCCGTTGCCAAAATGTGTGTTGACATCAGCACGCTCGCCCCGCCTTTTTTCGCTTCATTCATCCGTTCAAGCAGCGCGTTAATGGCAAGCGGATCAAGCCCTAGAAAAGGCTCATCAATAATGTAGAGCGCAGGCTCTGCCAAAAATGCGCACATAATCATAACCTTCTGCTTCATTCCTTTAGAAAAATGGGCCGGGAACCACTTCAGCCTCTTTTCCATTCGGAATTCCTTTAAAAGCGGAGGCAGCCTTTTCTCCATCGTTTCTTTTGACAGTCCATATGCCATGGCTGTTAGTTCAAGATGCTCCATCATCGTCAATTCTTCGTATAAAACAGGTGTTTCAGGTATATAGGTAAATTGTGAACGGTAGCCTTCCGGATCCTCAGCAAACGTTTTACCGTTTAATTCGATTGAACCTTTATGCGGGTCCATCAGCCCGATGATGTGTCTGATTGTTGTACTTTTACCAGCACCATTCAGCCCGATTAATCCGACAATTTGATTCGGTTCAAGGGTGAATGATACGTTTTTTAAAACCGGATTCCTTGTATATCCGCCGGTCAAGTCTTTTACCGATAGCAGAGACATAGTTTCTCCCCTTATAGTGTTTTTCTTCATAGTACCAAAAACAAGGCCTGATTTGAAACAATTCCCTTTTAACAAATGATGAATTTGCTGTCATAAAGAGACAGGGTTCTGGACATCATAAAAGTTGTAGAGGAAAAGCATATCAACTGAAAAATGAGGTGTTTGTCAAAGACGTCTTAGAAACAGTTGGATAGAAAATAAACATGTCCAATGCTCAAACCATTTCTCTTCACTGAATTGATGAATTCTTCATGTATGAAGCAAATTGTCAAATGAGGTGTTTATCGCAGGAATCGTTAGGCATTAAACAAGTCTTCATTTTATTGACAAATGAGGTGCTTACCAAAGGCATAA
>NZ_JAVAXX010000136.1:0-16606 GCF_042709275.1 Bacillus sp. LR_5
CAGTTAAAATCATAGAAGGAAAAAAGGGCTGTCCAAATGATAAAAAAAGACAGATGACACAGAAACAAATCAAAATAAAGAGCCGATTTTTCATCGGCCCAAACGATTTATCCTACATTTGTTTATCTTCTTTGTTTTCTGAGTCATTTTTTCTGATATCCTGAGTCAGTCCGCTTGTTGCTTGTTTAAATTCTGATAAGGCTTTTCCTGCTGCACGGCCAAGCGCCGGCAGTTTATCAGGCCCAAATACTAAAAAACCCACAAACAAAATAACGAGTATTTTTGTGAAGCTTAATTCCATATCCTTTTCCCCCTGATTGAAGTACAACCTTTTAAACAAATTATAAGAGATAGCAGTACAAATGGGAATGCATTTATTTTGAACATTTTAAAACCAGCACAAAGACGGATTCATAAAACGGCTGCTGCTGAATATAATGTCCAATGCCACCTGCCTAAGAAGCAGGGAGGCAGGCTGGATCAATTATGTAGCTCTGCCGGAAATGATACAAACGTATCTGCGGCTATTATTGAAATAGAGGAGTGGTGTAGCTGATGAGATTCACTAAGGTAGTTGGATTTTTGTCTGTTATAGGGTTGGCTACGGTTTTTCCATTAACGGCACAAGCAGAAAAAGCCGGAACTGCGGGGGCTGGAGAGTGGGATAAGTTGGGGACTTACACATATACTTACTCAAGTCCGACGGTATACTCGACCGGAGGAGATTTTAGAGTGTGCCTTTCAGGAAGCACTCCTTTTTCTGTTTCACTGCACTTATATGAGGATGATCCCGGTGACAATCCTGATGATTATGTAGGGGCAAACTATTTTTCACCCGGAGAATGCCACACCTTTGGCAGTATTGGAAAATTTGTAGATGGGAGCAATAACAAGGCCGAGTTCTTTGTTACCGATTACTCTGGTAAATCTAAAACTGTTACGTTTTATGATTGATGGACTCAAATTGTGAAGTATAACCCTTGGGAAAGAACAAAAAAGAGAGATACCTCTCTCTTTTTTATTCTTCGACAGCCTTACGAAGCCGTTCATTTACAATGCCAGTCCAGCCGCCATCCATCTTACCGCGAACGACGGAGCTTTTCTCGTTTGCTTTGCCGATCACTTCACTCGGCTCTTTCCAGCCGCTGTGAATAAGGGTAAACCCTGTCTTTTCCCCCAAGTCTTCTAATTGAAAGGTAACGACCCATCCTTCTGTATCCCATTCAAAAGAAAGTTCAGTTGGAGCTTGAACAGCCAAAACTTTACAAGGGGACGGCCCAAACGGCGATTGTAAGTGAAATTCTTGTCCTTCTTTGAGCTGAAAGTCATTGGGCATAAACCACTTGGCAATGCCTTCTGAAGTAGAGACTGTCTCCCAGACTTTCTGAATGGGAGCCTCCAGGGTAATAGTTTTTGTAATATCTGGTAATGCATTTTCGTTGTTTTGAGCCATTTCGTTTACCTCTTGACATATGATGTTTTTTTCAATTCAATCATATAATAACTAATAAGATCATGTCCATAGCGTTCATTATTTATGCTAAAGCTGCTGTTCAACAGCGTGTCAGTCGCCAGTCTGATCTGTGAATGGGAGAATTCTGCATACACGAGAAAGAGAGATGTGTATGTTGTCATTTCGTTCATGCTTGTTTGCTCAGCCGCAACTGTTATGTTTAAACTGGGATTCCTGTTCAGCCAATTTATTTTGCGATTTTTGTTTTAATAGTAAATGAGCCATTTTCTAAAACAGGAGGTTTTTTATGCTTGGAAAAATCAAAGCAGCCATTGATAACAGTCCAGGGAAGCCGGCCAGAATTTTAGTTAGTGAAAAAGCGTTTCAGCAATTAGAGGAAGAAATGCGCTTTATTTACGTTTCCAAACCGAAAACGATAATGGGGATTCCTGTGGAAGTTTCAGATCAGGCAGAAAGCTTCAAGCTGGAATTGTAGTTTATCCCAGACTGCTAAAAGGCTCATTTTGTGTTTAATAATGCAAAATGGTCAGGTTGATTTCTTTAAAAGCATGATGAAATGTTCATCATGCTTTTTTTATTGAGAAAAAAGACGAACATAAAAAATAGGTATACGGGAAAAATAATCCTATTAGAGAGAGGGGAAATGACAGATGGATAACATGATATCAACACTTACTGATTGGAATGTGTGGTTTCAAGCGTTAGTAGTATTTCTCGTTCCATATGTAATCTATAAAGTGTTTACTTGGATTCATGTATAAGAAGGTGCAATGATGAGGTGGCGGAGCAATCAGTACAAAACACAGAAGCAGCATAAATCAGATCATTCAACAGCTGAAAAGGATCAGGATGTGTTAACCGGTAACATCGGATACGATTTAGAACATGTAAAAAGAAAAATAGGACATAACGGGGACGTTCATTTCCGTGAGCTTGAAATCACTCATTTACATGTGAAAGCGGCATTGATCTTTGTTGAAGGACTGTCTGATCAGGATTTGATTAATAAAGGATTATCAGTGTTAGTCATGAATCAACCTAATCAGGTAAATGATAAAATTTCTCAATCCGGCAAAGGTATTTTAACTTCGAAACAGATAAAAAATCAAATCGTATCAATCGGTGATGTCATAGAATCAGAGAAAATCAGTGATATCGTGTTGAATGTTTTCATGGGTTCGACAGCGCTTCTCATTGATGGAATACCGCAGGCGTTTCTTCTGGGAACTGTAAAAAAACAAAATCGAAGTATCGAGGAGCCGCTTTCAGAAGCGCTTGTCAGAGGGCCGCGCACAGGCTTTACAGAAGAGTTGAGTACGAATACAGCTCTTTTGAGACAGCAAGGAAAAAATGATCAATTAACATTGCAGAGATTTGAAGTAGGAACACGATTAAAAAAGGATTTAATCATCGCTTATATGAATGACATTGCAGATCCAAAAGTAGTCGAGGAAGTAAGAAAAAGAGTGAGAGGGATTGAGATCGATCATTTGCCGGAGTCAGGTTACGTTGAACAGTTAATTGAGGATAATTATTTGAGCCCGTTCCCGCAAGTACAGAGTACAGAACGTCCTGATCGCGTCATAAGCGGATTAATGGAAGGAAGAGTAGCCATTCTGCTTGACGGCACTCCGTTTGCTTTGATTGTTCCAGTCACTTTCAGCATGATGCTTCAATCGCCTGAAGATTATTATGAACGGTGGTTCCCGAGCTCGCTCATCAGATTGCTGAGGTTCATCGCAGCAATGATAACGTTATTCGCACCCGCTTTATATATATCATTTATTTCTTTTCATCCTGGGTTAATTCCGACCAAGCTGGCGATTTCAATTTCCGGGACGCGCCAAGGTGTTCCGTTCCCATCTCTGATTGAAGCCTTATTTATGGAAGTCGCGATTGAAATTTTAAGAGAGGCGGGGCTTCGTTTGCCAAAACCAATTGGACCCGCAATAGGCATAGTTGGCGGATTAATCATCGGGGAAGCAGCTGTGCAGGCGGGGATTGTCAGTCCAATCATGGTCATTGTTGTTGCGCTCACAGCAATTTCTTCATTTGCCATCCCGCATTATAGCACAGGTATAGCACTTCGGATGCTTCGGTTTGGCGCGATGTTTTGTGCGGCGGTGTTTGGATTGTTTGGAGTCATTATGTATTATCTGCTGCTAAGCAGCCATGTCGTAAAGCTAAAGAGCTTTGGTGTGCCATACGCAAGTCCGGCAGTGCCCTATCACTTAAAAGATTGGAAAGACTTTGTTATCAGAATGCCTCTTTTAGTCATGAAGCGCCGGCCTAAAATGATGAATACAGATAATACAAAACGGGTGAAGTGATGAACTCGACAGGATGGTGATAAAGTCTCATGTTCAGCCCAACCAGTAAAATCACAACCGCTCAGGCAACGATTATCATCATTAATTATATGCTTGCTGCCGGAGTTCTTACGCTCCCTCGGACAGTAACAGAACAAACACAATCTCCTGATGGATGGATTTCAGTTTTATTAGGCGGGGTCCTAGCGGTAATAGCCGGGATGATGATAGTTAAATTAAGCCAGCAGTATCCTAAGGAGACCTTTTATGAATACTCCCGACATATTGTAGGAAAATGGCTCGGGCATCTGATCAGTATTGTTTTTATTACTTATTTTCTGGCACTCGGTGCATTTGAAGTCAGAGTCATGTCCGAAATCGTGGATTTTTTTCTCCTCGAAGGGACACCGTCTTGGGCCATCATTATGACAGTTCTTTGGATTGGGCTTTATTCAATTACACAAGGCCTAGATCCGATTGCACGGCTTTTTGAAATGATTTTTCCGATTACGGTCATCATCTTTTTAACGATAGCCCTCATGAGTTTAGGCATATTTGAGATCAACAATTTGCGCCCTGTATTAGGTGATGGAATCATGCCGGTTCTTAGAGGTGTAAAGACAACGAACCTTTCATTTACATGTTCAGAAATTATGTTCATTTTAGTAGCATTTATGAAAAAGCCGAAAAATGCGGTGAAAGCAGTTGTGATCGGGACAGGCGTTGTGACCAGTTTTTATATGATTACGATGATTATGGTCATCGGTGCACTATCAGTTGAGGGAGTTGTGACGAGAACATGGCCGGGGCTTGACCTGATGAGAAGTTTTGAAATACCTGGTTTAATATTTGAACGGTTTGAATCATTTCTGCTTGTGATTTGGATTATGCAGCTTTTTGCCACGTTTATTATCACTTTTTATGCAGCTTCCCTGGGAGTCTCACAAGTTTTTAAAAAGAAACCCCTTTCATGTATGTTTGGGCTGCTTCCTGTTATATATATCCTCTCTTGCATGCCGAAAAATGAAAATGACGTCTTTATATTGGGCGATACGGTCAGTCATATCGCTTTGTATATATTTGGCGCTTTGCCGATTTTGCTGTTAGTCATTTCGAAATGGAGGAAAAGAGGTGAAAAGTAAACTAAAACATCAATTGCCTGCTATGGTCATAGTATGTCTGCTGATGATTTGCGTAACAGGATGCTGGAGCAGTCGGGAAATAGAAGATCTGGGTCTCACATTCGCTATCGCAATTGATAAAGGAAAAGAAACGAACACTGAAAAAGAGTTAAAAGAAGAGGGCGGGAGCTATCCAAAAAAAGACAATATTACGCTGACCTATCAATTTGTTAATGAAAAAGCGGCAGGCGCGGGCACAAGCGGGGGAGGCGGTAGCGGACAAGGAGCGCAAAAAGCGTACATTAATATAAGTGAAACAGGGGATTCATTACAGCAGATCGGAAGTGAGGTTGCATTAAGACGGGACCGAGAAGTGTTTAGCCCGCATTTAAAAGTTGTTGTCATGAGTGAAGATGTGCTGCACACATTTCCTATCGACGAAATGCTGGATCAATTTTTTCGTGATAATGAAATCAGGCTGAGCTGTCTTGTTTTATCTGCTAAAGGGGAAGCAAGAGACGCTCTCCAGCTGAAAGAGAACGGAGAAATCCCGGCTTTTCGGCTGATTGGATTAGGTGAAAATGAACATAAAGTTTCCAGAATACTTCCCCCTATGACACTCGCGAAACTAATTGGAAAACTGCATTCTGGCAGCAGTTTTTTACTGCAAAATGTGGTTGCGGCCAATGGAGCGGTCAAGTATTCCGGAGCAGCTGTAATCAACGGAAAATCGAAAAAAATGATCGGCACTTTAAATGAATATGAAACTGAGGGGATTACATGGATTAGAGGAGAAGGGAAAGGCGGAGTTGTCAAAAGTCATGATAAAAAGAGCCAACAGACGTTAGCGTACGATATCAATAAAATCAAAAGCAAAATTCAGCCAATCGTAAAAGGGAAAGATATTTCATTCCATGTCGATATTGAATCAGAAGGCGATTTGGTTGAAAACTGGAACACAAAAGAGGCGTTGGACACCCAGTTTATAGATCGTCTCGAAACGACTATTGAAAACGAGGTAAAGAAAATAGTTGGTCAGGTATTAAAAAAAATTCAGCATGATTATAAAGCAGATGTTGCGGGTTTTGATGAATCTTTTAGACTTACATATCCTCACTTATGGAAAAGGGTGAAAAATAACTGGGATGACACCTTCAGTAAAGCCGACATCACATACAGTGTGAACGTCACAATTACTCATTTCGGCACGGTTAAAACTCAGTAATGAATCCCAAGGAAGAGAAGGAAACCTCTCTTCTCTTTTTTATGCATTTTTTAGGATAAAGATACTTTTTTTGGAGAGATATACACTTAACGAATCGACCAATATGCTAATATAGGAATTGCTTGAAATAGAAGGGAGAAGGGGCTGTGAGGCAGAAACCGATTTATGTAGAAATCGAAATGAAATCTGATCTGGATACACTCTGGGAATATACACAAAACCCATCACTGCATAAGGAATGGGATCTCCGGTTTTCAAATATTACGTATTTGAATAGTCAGCCATGCGAAAAACAGAAGTTTCTTTACGAAACAAGGATAGGCTTTGGATTAAAGGTGTCAGGTACAGGAGAAACCGTCGGTGTTTTCAACAAATGTTCATCTGAAAGGTCTTCTTCACTGGCTTTTGGCTCTAATCATCCGTTATCTCTGATTCGGCATGGAAGCGGCTACTGGAAGTATATACAGAGAGAAAATGGGAAAATGACGTTTTTAACACAGTATCAATACAAAACAGCCTACGGACTGCCGGGAAGATGGATCGATCGTTTATTATTTCGACCGCTGCTTGGCTGGGCGACTGCCTGGAGCTTTGATGCATTAAGGCTTTGGGTAGAGCAAAATAAACATCCGAAGCGCTTCATTCGATCTGCTATCATCTATGTGTTCATGTGTCTGTTTTTCAGCCTGTTTTGGTTCTATCAAGGCTTTGCAGGTGTTGAAACAAGCATTTTGGCAGGAACAGCGGAGATAGGCTTAGCTATTTTGTGGCTGCTTCCTTTAAAAAGAAAATGGATCATTCATGGTGTCCAGGCTTGTATTTTTGCTGGGTTTGCTTGTCTAGGTTCCGAAATATTCATGTGGATTCTGTTGAGTGTGTTTTCCGCTGCAAGCGGCGCTCTTAGCCTGCAGCTCCCCAGTGCCAGGCGCACAAAACGAAAGAGAAAGAAGTGACATTGTGAGTTCGATTTATGAAAAATCAATTATTAACTATCATTTGCTGCATCCCAAGCTGCGGAAACGGTACCAATTAGACGGGTCTCAAACATTCAGCGGGACGGGAACGATGTCAGAAATAAGCGGAGGCTCTTTTCTGGTTAGAATGCTGTTAAAGCTGGGTGTTTTTTTCAGATGCTTCTTTTCAGAAAGAGGCAAAGACATTCCATTTACAATACAAAATAGAACTTGTCTTTTGAAATCACAACATACAGGAATAGAATGGAATCGTACATTTATCTTTAAAGGCAAAAAACGTTTCTTTGACGCGATAATGATATATGACGAGAAAGAAAATAGAATACTTGATTTCTTCGGCAAACCTCATCTGCTGCTGTCTGTTTTGACGTTCGAGGCATCTCATGACGGCTCTCTTACGATCACATCGGGAAAGCAATGGCTATTGATATGCGGAAAAAGAATCCCGTTGCCGAAATGGCTGACCGGTACATCCGTAGTTTGCGAAACGTTTGATGAAAAAAAGAATTGTTTCACCATTGAAGTGCATGTGCAAAATACAATTCTTGGCACTCTTTTCTTTTATAAAGGAACGTTTCAGGAGGAAGAGAGAGAATCATGCAACGAAATGGCATAGTCAGTGCGCTTTGTTTTATAGGATTTCTTGCAGCGGAAGCACCGGATATTTCAGTGGCAGAGGCACTCGTTTTGTTATCCATTCTATTTTTCGTGCCGGGAATTTTCCCTTTTGTTTTTCGTCAATCGCCGGTTCGTGCTGCTCAGTTTATGGAATATGGGCTAATCCAGTGCTATCCGGCAGCCGCATTCTTTGCGGTGTTGGCTCTTGTGACAGAGGTTGGAGTTTTCGCACTTATCTGGTGGATGTACACAGTTTTTATTGCATTGTATGCGATCCTCCGCCTTTGGGAAACAAAGATACATAGAATCGAAGAGACATCAGTTTTGTTCGGCCTTATTTATTTGGCGGGAGGAGGATTTTGGTTTTTTGCTTATGCTGCCCATTTGCAGATCATGCAATTTGGCCCTCTCATCATTTTGCTTACTGCTGTCCACTTTCACTATTCTGCTTTTCTGATCCCGATCTTCAACGGATTACTCGGCAGAACCATTAGAAAACATCGGATGTTGTACAGTTGGATAACATGGGTGATTTTGCTTTCGCCCCTTCTTATCGCACTGGGCATCACATATTCAAAAACACTTGATGTCATTGCGGTTAGCATTTATATGGCGGCGATTTATCTTCATGCATTTTTGGTGTTCACGGCAGCTTTTCGCACCAAGACGGGGACATTTCTTATTCGGCTTTCTTCCGCTGTTTTAATGATAACGATTGCTTTCTCGATGATTTATTCATTTGGTGTATTTCGGCAAGAAGTTACATTGACCATCAATCAGATGATTTGGATTCACGGTTTTGTCAATGCGTTTGGTGTTATCTTGCCCGCTCTCATAGGGTGGAGAATAGAGGATGCGAAACCTTTTGATGCAGACAGTGTAAAGACATTCAGCCGTATCTACGGAAAAAGAAAGATTGGAGAAGAATTTTTAGCTAGTATTCAAGCTGAAAATAACGCTCGGTACAGCGGACTTGTGGATGATATGGGCAGCCTGCGTTCAAAAGATTTTTCACCAGAAAAACTGGCGCCGCTCATTCTTTCGTTTTATGAACAAACCATCGAATACAATATTAAAGCAAAAGTAACATGGAGCACGTGGTTTCGGCCGCTTGCAATTATTTACGAATGGTTCAGCAGAAGAATCGGTCAAATACATCTTTCGACGAACCCTGACTGGTATAGGATGTACAGCAAGATAAGAGGTGTTCATTCTAAAAAAGACGGAAGGGAAAGAGTACGTGCCTGGATTAGAACAAATGAAAAAAACGAAACCATTTTTACCGCTCTTTATTCAGTGTATCGTTCAAATGGAGAGGGGTATATGAATATTTCTTTACCGCTTCCATTCAGCAGCATGACAGGTGTTTTAAAACCATATCATCATCAGGAGAAGCTGGTTTTAACAAGCAGCCGGAGAAAAAGCAGAGCGGGGGATGAGGGGATTTATCTGCAAACAAGAGCGGGAACTTGTCCGCTTCCTTTATCTGAAACCTTTCTGATAGAAGCTGCACATGACAACAAATTAACCGCTGTTCATCATATGTGGCTGTTTGGATTAAAATTTCTAACTGTTCATTACAGCATTACACATATTAACCAGCCTATTGAAAGAACCTAACACAAAGAAGAAGCTTCGTCTGCCAGTTGCTGCATTTCAAAATTCTGCACCGCATCAAGACAGGAAAGGAAGGGTTTATGGTGTTTTATATCAGTTTATTTCTGATTCTTTGGCTGGCTGCGGGGTTTGCAGTGGGAATGAAACAAGTGTATGTCGATCAGCTGTTTGATAAAGCTGTGATCGAAAGACTGGAAAAAGAAGCGAATGATCATGGACACGCTGACCGGATGATCAAACAGCGCGTCCTTTATATTGCAGCAGTGACAGTAAGCGGGTTTATTTCTGTTTATTATGAAATGAAAACAATCCCGCAAAGGCGAAACATAAGAAAAATTGAAAAAAACATCATGAAATTAAATCAAGCAAAAAAACGAAGAATGAAGAGAAAATAAAAAATGCACAGGCCAAAGGGCAGGTGCATTTTTGTTTTGTATGGAAATGGGAGAGGTGGTGCCAGCTTACTTTTCATAAATTCAAAAATGAGAAGAACAGCGCCCGGGCTAATGGTATATAATATTGTGAATTTAACAAAAATTTAACAAGGAGGACGAGAGAATTCGTGCTAAAGCCTCAAAGAGACCTACATCCTGTTGATTTGGACTTAGAGGCGGAGTAGATGAAACCGGCCAAAGTATCCCTGCTCCGCCGTTTGCTCCATTCCTTGAAGCATGTTGATTGTAACATAGCCAAACGTTTTCCATCAACTATTAAAATTGTAAAATTATTGTTGGTTTTTATGGTGTTTACTCCGATTTCTTCAATTTATGCTGAAGATGTATATCAGAATTTTGAGGAATTAAAAAGCAATGAAGATCCTTCTGATTACGGCGTTGTTACGAAAGAAACCGGAAGCCCTGTTCTTGTTTTAGCCATTCACGGAGGAGGTATTGAAGGCGGGACAAGTGAAGTAGCGAGAGAGCTCAGCAAAGAGTACTCGATGTATTTATTTGAAGGCTTAAAATCGGCAGGAAACTCAGTCCTGCACATTACGAGCACGCACTTTGATGAACCTCGGGCCCTTAAAATGACGGGAAATCATGAATATGTCATTTCATTACACGGGTACGCAGAAGAAGATCAGCAGATCGAAGTCGGCGGTACAGATCGCGTAAGAGCGGCAGATTTAGTTGAGAAATTGCAGCATGCCGGTTTTCCTGCTGTATTGCTCAATACGGACCATCCACATGCGGGCGTTAGTCCGAATAACATTGCAAATAAATCAAAAACAGGTTTAAGTATTCAGATAGAAATGAGCACAGGGTTTCGAAAGTCTTTGTTCGGCATCTTTTCTTTAAAAAGCAGAGCTGTTACTCAAAATGAGAGGTTTTATGAGTTTACAGAAGTGATGTTCCGTTTTCTCAAAAATAGCTACTGAAAAATAGGAGGCGATAAGACAGCCTCCTATTCCTTATGCTTCTCTTTCGTTTCGGGAAACAGCTCGTCCGCGGCTTCCGTTTGATACTGCAACGTGTTATCTCTCGCTGACAGTTCATTTCGGAAATTTTCATCAAGCACATTTTTCAGTAAATACCGATGAAAAAAGTATTCAAAAACAGTAAGACAGGCAGCGGAAAGGAGAGCCGCTCCAAATGGTGAGAAATCGTTTCTTGTTTGGGTTAAAACAAATACCCAAAGAATAACGAATGAAAGGCCAAAGTCAGCCAATGAAGCTGTAATATTGTTTGTTCTGGGTAAGACGAGCATGTCACCAGAAAGATAGGAAACAAAACCTAAGAAAAGTGCAATAAACATCACACTTAAGAAGGATGCGTGATAGACTCTGTCCAAAATCACATATAAAAGGGCGAGAGTGAAAGCAATCTTTGAAGCAAGCGCAATGATATGTTTCATTTGACCACCTAAATTGTTATTTTTTGAAGAAAATTCTTGGGCGTAAACAAATGATAAATAATGCAATTCAAAACCATTCATAATGGTCATGTTACTATTTTAAACAGTCCGTTTTTGTTTACACTGGTATTTTTTTCAGCTGTATGAAACTTTCTTATGAAAAAAGTCGTATATGTGGATGATCAGCTTTCAAGGGGGGAATGATTTGTGGAGATAAAAGGAATCAATCACTTGCTATTTTCAGTTTCGCATTTGGATACATCGATTGATTTTTATCAAAAAGTGTTTGGTGCAAAGCTTTTGGTAAAGGGAAGAACAACTGCATATTTTGATATGAACGGCATCTGGCTAGCGCTTAATGAAGAACCAGACATCCCGAGAAATGACATTAAGCTTTCTTATACCCATATTGCTTTTACAATTGAAGATCATGAATTTGAGGAGATGTCAGCTAAATTAAAAAGACTTCATGTCAATATTCTGCCTGGCAGAGAACGAGATGAATGCGATCGAAAATCAATTTATTTTACCGACCCTGACGGCCACAAATTTGAATTTCATACCGGAACCCTTCAAGACAGGATTCGATATTACAAACAAGAAAAAACGCATATGCACTTTTATGATGAAACGGCCTTTTGACATCACACACCATATTTCATATAAGGTTAAATTTAAAGAAGGGTGTTGGTGGAGACTTTATGTTTGGAGAAGGTTTCTACCCGACTTGTTCAACGATGCCATATATTTTGAACTGCACAAGTGATTCGGTGAAGGAGAAAATTGAAATACATATTACATTTTATATGAAGAAAGCGAGCTGTTTTAACAGAAAGATGAACTAATTAGACTGTGTACTAAATTTTCAGTATGTTTTAATTACCTCGCCCCTTAATAAATATGAAACCGCATCCTTCCACCACCTAAAAAATGAAACGTTTTTAAGAAGATAGCGTCTAATATTCTAAACGTTCATATTTTGATAAAAGTTTCCTGAAGGAAAGAAAATTTCTTGACTTCAACAATCTTTTGGTGGATAATTATGGTGTAAACATGATGTTCTTTTTCCTCCTATTCAGGCTCGCACCCAAAAGTCAGGGCGAGCCTGCTTTTTTTGAACAACAAACCCCCTCTCCGTAAAGGAAGAGGGGGTTATTTCATGCATCTGATAGATCAATAGATTAATGGACGGTTCTGAACACGCCAATCACTTTCCCTAGAATGCTGACATTCTGCAAAATGATAGGTTCCATCGTTGGGTTCTCAGGCTGCAAGCGAATGTGTGTATCCTCTTTATAGAATCGTTTTACAGTTGCTTCATCATCTTCTGTCATCGCAACTACAATTTCCCCATTGTTCGCTGTGTTTTGCTGTTTAACGATGACATAGTCCTTATCGAGAATACCAGCATCTATCATACTGTCTCCCATAATCTCCAGCATAAATACATGCTCGTCTGGAGGAACCATGCGGTCAGGGAGCGGAAAATATTCTTCAATATTTTCTACTGCAGTAATAGGAGATCCCGCCGTGACTTTCCCGATGACTGGTACATTAACGACCTGGCTTTGCGGAATGTCTACTTCTTCATCAAGAATTTCTATTGCTCTTGGTTTTGTCGGATCCCGTCTGATCAGCCCTTTTGTTTCCAAGCGGGCCAAATGGCCGTGGACAGTAGAGCTGGACGCAAGCCCGACAGCCTCTCCGATCTCTCTCACGGAAGGCGGATATCCTTTTGATTTAACCTCTGCTTTAATAAAACGGAGGATATCAAGTTGCCTTTTTGATAGCTTCGTCATTTTTCGCACCTCAAAACGTCGATTTTAAGAAGATTATAGCATGATTTTCCTTACAGTACAAACATAGGTTCGAAAAAACAATTGACAGAAACGTTTGTTCGTATATACTGAAATTATAAAAATGCGAACAAACATTCTTGTTGGAGGTTATGATCATGAGTAAAGAATCTATTATTTTTGTCGGTCTGTTCACAGTGATTTTGAGCGCGGTTATCCTTATGCTGTCATATACAAGCAGCGGCCAAGAGCTTAATCAGTATGTTAAAATAGAAGTCCAGCAAGGCGACACACTTTGGTCAATTGCTGATCAGGTAGCAGATACAAAAAAGATAAACAAAAATGATTTTATTGAATGGGTAGCTGATAAAAATCAACTTCAAACCTCTGATATCCAGCCGGGTGATGAGTTAGTGATCCCATTGAAAAAGAAGCATCAGGATGCATATGAATTAGCAACTGTAAGATAGAGAGGAAAGAGAGATAAAATGAAAGCACTCATTTATGCCCGTGTAAGCACAAATAAAGAACAGCAGGAAACGTCATTAAAGCGGCAGGAGGAGGAGCTTACGGCCATTGCAGCGGAGAACGGCATGGAAGTGGTCAAAGTGATTTCAGAAAAAGCCAGCGGATATGAAATGGATCGGGATGGTGTATTTGAGCTGCTTGATGAGATTAAGAACGCTGGAATTGATGTCATTTTGGTTCAGGATGAGACAAGGCTCGGACGGGGAAACGCAAAAATCGCACTGCTTCATTGTATTTATAGAGAAGGTGTGAAAGTCTATACAACGGCTCATAGAGGTGAACTGGAGTTATCGGAGGCTGACTCAATGGTCTTGGAAATCGTCAGCATTGTGGAAGAGTATCAGCGAAAGATTCACAACATGAAAATCAGACGGGGAATGAAACGTGCAGTAAAAAACGGTTTTAAACCGCAAAAAAACTTAAAAAACCAACATGGGAACAGTGGAAAAGAAAAAATAGAGGTGCCAATCTCAGAGATCGTCCGCCTGAGAGCGAATAAACTGACGTTTGCTGAAATCGCGGCTACCCTAAGAGGGTTTGGCTATGATGTCTCTAAAGCAACCGTTCACCGGCGTTTTCAGGAATACATAGAGAATGAAGAGACAGCAGAGTGAATCAGTTGTAAAACTTTTTTTGATCTAGTACTATATAGACAAAATGCAATAAAGGAGTTTAACATGATTTCAAACGCGAAAATTGCCAGAATTAATGAGCTTGCTGCCAAAGCTAAAGCTGGCGTTATTACAGAAGAAGAAAAAGCCGAACAGCAAAAGCTCCGTCAAGAGTACTTGAAAGGTTTTCGTTCTTCTATGAAGAACACGTTAAAAAGTGTGAAAATCATTGACCCAGAAGGCAATGATGTAACACCAGAAAAGCTAAAAAGAGAACAAAGAAATAACAAACTTCACTAATATAAGAGGAATACGGCAATATCGTATTCCTCTTTTGCATATACTATAATCAAAACTCTTATGTGACAAAATTCAACAAGTTTCTCTCAAATTTAAGCTGAAACAGTTGAGAAAAAGTCGTCAGACATTTATGATGTAAGGGTACAACACATAAGGAAGGGGATTTTTATGGATACAATTGAAAAGAAATCAGTTGCTACCATTCGCACACTGTCAATAGACGCTATTGAAAAAGCAAATTCTGGTCACCCAGGGATGCCGATGGGAGCCGCTCCAATGGCATACACGCTGTGGACAAAATTTATGAACGTAAGTCCGGCAAACCCTGGCTGGTTTAACCGTGACCGTTTTGTTTTATCTGCTGGACACGGGTCAGCACTATTATACAGCATGCTTCATTTAAGCGGGTTTGATCTTAGTATTGAAGATCTTAAGGGATTCCGCCAGTGGGGCAGCAAAACACCAGGACATCCGGAATTCGGACATACTGCCGGTGTTGATGCTACAACAGGTCCGCTTGGCCAAGGAATTGCCATGGCAGTCGGTATGGCAATTGCTGAACGCCATTTAGCGGAAACATACAACCGCGATTCATTTAACGTAGTCGATCATTATACATACAGTATTTGCGGTGATGGTGATTTAATGGAAGGTATTTCTTCTGAAGCCGCTTCACTCGCAGGCCATCTTCAGCTTGGCCGTCTGATCGTACTATACGATTCTAATGACATCTCTCTTGATGGAGACCTCGACCGTTCATTCTCTGAAAACGTGAAACAGCGTTTTGAAGCAATGAATTGGGAAGTTCTTTATGTTGAGGATGGAAACAATATTGAAGAATTAACAGCGGCTATCGAAAAAGCACGCCAAAATGAAAAGAAACCTACATTAATTGAAGTGAAAACGACAATCGGATTCGGTTCACCTAACCGTGCCGGTACATCCGGTGTTCACGGTGCGCCGCTTGGTAAAGAGGAAAGCAAATTAACAAAAGAAGCTTACGCGTGGACATATGAAGAAGACTTCTACGTTCCGTCAGAAGTTTATGAGCATTTCGCTGCAGCTGTTAAAGAATCAGGTGAGAAAAAAGAACAAGAATGGAATGCTCAATTCGCTAAATATAAAGAAGTTTATCCTGAACTTGCTGAACAGCTTGAACTGGCAATCAAAGGAGAGCTTCCGAAGGACTGGGATCAAGAGGTTCCTGTGTATGAAAAAGGAAGCAGCCTGGCATCCCGTGCATCTTCCGGTGAAGTTCTCAACGGACTTGCGAAAAAAATTCCTTTCTTTGTCGGAGGTTCTGCTGACCTAGCGGGATCGAACAAAACGACTATTAAAAATGCCGGTGATTTTACAGCGGTTGATTACTCAGGCAAAAACTTCTGGTTTGGTGTACGTGAATTTGCGATGGGTGCAGCCTTAAACGGTATGGCGCTTCATGGCGGTCTTCGTGTATTCGGCGGAACTTTCTTTGTCTTCTCTGATTACCTGCGTCCTGCGATTCGCCTTGCAGCGTTAATGGGCCTTCCTGTGACATATGTCTTCACACATGACAGTATTGCGGTTGGTGAAGACGGTCCGACGCACGAGCCTGTTGAACAGCTTGCTTCACTCCGTGCGATGCCAAACCTTTCTTTGATCCGTCCAGCAGACGGCAATGAGACAGCAGCAGCATGGAAGCTTGCAGTGCAAAGCACTGACCACCCAACAGCGCTAGTGCTTACACGTCAAAACCTTCCTACCATCGATCAAACAGCTGAAGAAGCATTGGCAGGAGTAGAAAAAGGTGCATATGTCGTTTCTAAATCTAAAAACGAAACACCTGACGCTCTTCTCATCGCCTCCGGATCAGAGGTAGGTCTTGCAATTGAAGCGCAGGCTGAATTGGCAAAAGAAAATATCGATGTTTCTGTTGTCAGCATGCCTTCAATGGACCGTTTTGAGAAACAATCTGATGAATACAAAAACGAAGTCCTTCCTGCAGATGTGAAAAAACGTCTTGCAATTGAAATGGGCTCATCATTTGGATGGGGCAAATACACGGGGCTTGAAGGTGACGTTCTCGGCATAGACCGATTCGGTGCATCTGCTCCAGGTGAAACCATCATTAACGAATACGGCTTCTCAGTTCCGAACGTAGTGAATCGAGTTAAGGCATTAATCAATAAGTAAACTTTTG
>NZ_JAVAXX010000137.1:0-16554 GCF_042709275.1 Bacillus sp. LR_5
TTTCATTTATTGTTAATGGCTTGGCACTAAGGAGTTATGTAACGGAGAGATTACACTCTCCAGGATTCGAAGGAAGGTATGCGGAGTTTCCCGTGCTTAGTCTTAAATCTGTGCTTAACCTTACATACGATAGGCTCAATAAATACATATTCTTCAGATTCAGACTTTACTTGTTTCATAGAATGAAATTTGCCACGTTCTGCATGAGGCATGAATTCCATAAATCCAGCTGCGGTTCCATCAGGATAAGACAGAAGGAATTTTTTTATATCCTTCTTCGTGTAGCCGGTTATGAGAAGCTCAGTGTAATCGTAATTGATCACTTTCAGCCAATTATGCGAACGTTTATTAATCTCATAAGGGGAGTCAGCTTTCTTGAGTATGATTCGCTCTAAATTCTTTTCTTTGGTCAGGTTAAAGTAAGCGAGTCCGTCTACGACAGGAGGATAAAATTGCGATCTAATAAAACGGTAAACAGTTATGTTTATACTCTGGCAATTTCAAGTTTGTCATATGGTCTAATCCTTGGTCTGTATATGTTTGTTTACTCCGGTTTTATGGCAATCGCATTAGTCACTATAGCATCATTGCATTTTACGCTTTAATCACTTACTTGGTGTTTGCTGTCCCTTTGCAAGTGTGGCTAAGAAGAAGGCACAGAAAATTCAGTTTGATCAATTTTTTAATTTATATTGCAGTGGCCTTTTCAGCTGTGTTTTTGTTCTGGTTTGTTGATTATCCGCCAAATGCTCTTACCATGTTCAGAAGCTTTGAGTATTACATTATGAGTATTGTAGCTGCGTTTATTTATTGGTTTTGGGATTCGATATTCCTACGAGATTAACACATTAAATTAAATCATGAATTTCACACCGTTTACAACAAGTAAGAAGGCTGCTGATCCAAACAGTAAATATCCAGACAGTTTTTGTTTGCTTAATATCGCTTCAACTCCGACTAATGATAAAAGGGCGGCAACAAATAATTGCACAACAATCAACAATAATTCATTTTGATTGAACAGTGAGTATACGCACAAGACTAATGCAATGCAAGAAACCGAAATTTTTGCAACCTTTAGCAAGGTATCACTCCTTATGCAGTCATGAATTAACCTTAACATGATTACGCGTCTTAATCCGAGAGCATAAAGAATCAAGATAAAAGAAGTGTTTTATTTAAAATTGGGGGATTTGACTTGAATATATTCATTTGGATTGCAATGTTTATCGCTATTTTTGGCGGCTCTTATGCAGGTTACAGAAGGAATAGAAAGAAAGAGCTTAAGCAAAAAGAGCATTAAAATAAATGCTCTTTTTCATCCCACAACGCCGGCATTCACGCAAGAATTCACCACTTTTTACAGTGCTTTTGAACAAAGTGTAATCGCAATTGTCGCAGCGACCGTATTTCACATCTGGATAATCTTTGTAATCATAAATTATTGAAGTGTCGTTCCCGTTAGTTATAAAAGATGCGATATGCTGGTTCCAGCTGATGAAACAGAATAAAGCCTAACTTATTTAAGGATCATACCTCTTTTACTGATCGAAAACGCTAGTGTATTATATTTCGAGATGTTTAATTAATTGAGCTGGATTGCCCCCAACTACAACATTATCTGGCACATTTTTAGTAACAACAGAACCAGCAGCAATAACCACATTGTTACCTATCGTAACTCCTGGATTTATTACTGAACTTCCCCCAATCCATACATTATTTCCGAAAGTAATGGGTTTTCCATATTCTAACCCTGAATTGCGTTCTGTTGGATGAAGTGGGTGTGTAGCCGTATAGATTTGCACACTAGGTCCAATCATACAGTTATTACCAAATTGGACTTCACATACATCTAAAATTGTACAATCAAAATTTGCGAAAAAGTTATCGCCTACATAAGTGTTATATCCATAATCAAACCTAATATTGGGTTGCATATATACGTTTTCTCCTGATGAACCAAGTAACTCTTTCAATAAATTAACCCGTTTAACTACTTCGGTTTCTGTAGATTGATTGTAAATTCTAACAAGTTGGCTTGCGTTTTGTCTGTCTTTTGCTAACTCGGGGTCCGACGGATTATATAAATCCCCGGCTAACATTTTCTCTTTTTCTTTTATCATTAATATCTCCCCTTGTTATGTTTTAATAATGTCTGATTTTAAAAAAGGTTTAAATTAAATTAAGTTAGTTCCTGTAAAACGACTTTGTTATCCTCATAAGCAAGTCTTTATTGAGGTAGTTCAGTAGATAAGTCACCAGTATTTTTTATTTCATGGCAGAACGTTTACATTAAACTACTGTAAGAGTTGGGCAGTGCAAGAGAAATAATCCACTCTTCTTTAGTAAATATGAGTGGATTATTTCTAAGTTCTTATTTTTCTTGGATTTCCGTCCTAGCCGAAATAAAGTTCAGTACATGCTGTCTGCCAGGTGCAGCGTGAACTGCTCCTTTTACAGAAGCAGTGAGAGCTCCGCTTGCATTTGCAAACGTCAGCAAGCGCCGGTGATGTTTACTTATTTGTTCGCACAGCGTCTCCTTTGATATGCCGATTGACATCAATTCAGATAAAAAGCCGCCGATAAAGGCATCGCCCGCACCGGTTGTATCGCAAACAGCTACTTTAAATCCCTTATGTTCGTACGACTCGCCATTTTTTAAATAAATCGCCGCACCATCGTTTCCTTTTGTCAGAACAACGACATTAACAAGTCCGGTAAAAAGCGATGTGACTGCTTCTTGTTCGTCATCAATGGTTGTGATAAACTGCAGTTCCTCATCGGACACTTTTACGATATCTGCAAGAGGCAAAAACCTCAGAATCGTCTCACGGCAGCTTGCCTCATCAGGCCTTAAAGGAAGCCTGATATTGGGGTCAAAGCTAATGATTCCACCGATTCTTTGAAAGTCTTCAATAACTTTGATATGGGCTTGTTTCATTGGACTGTCAACTAAATCGATTGAACAAAAGTGAAGCATATCTCCTTGATTAAATCTTTCCGACATCAACTCATCCAGTGAAAGCAGCAAATCGGCGGCATTTTTCCGATAAAAATGGATACTCCTTTCCCCAGACTTGTCTACGGATACAAATGCCAATCCGGTTTCACCTTCATCGCTTTGAATAATATAAGAAGTATCTACGCCATTTTCTTTAAGTACGCCAACTATATAATCCCCGAAATGATCGTTAGCAATCTTCGTCAGCATGACGGCATGCGCGCCGTATTTTGCAGCAGCGATTGCCGCATTCATCGGCGCGCCGCCGGCAACGCGCTCAAAGGATGTGACATCTTGTAAAGCCTTTTCTTTTTGGACTGGAATGAAATCAATCAGTGTTTCACCGATGCAAAATATCTTTTTCAAGCGATTCATCTTCCTTCCAGATGTCTTTTAAAGTCCAATAGGTGAATTCCTCAACCCTTACAGCGCCTTTCTCAGAAAAAAGCTCAATTCCCAATCGATCTTTTTTCGGATAAATGCGGCTAGTCATCGTTATTTCTCCATGGTTTGCGAATACTTCGATCGAGGATCTGTCAATAAATATACGCAGTGTCAGCTTTCCATTTGCTTCTAGCGGCGCATTTCTCACACTGTCTCGCGATTTCCCCATCTTAGAGCAATCGAGTGAGAGCTTTTGATCAATTATGCTGTATTTGATAGCTGTTTCTTCTTCTTCAAGGCCGAGAATCTTCAAACCTACTGATTCCGCACTGCAATCTGTTAAGTCATACACGACTTGAATTTCAAGAAGATCTTCTGCTGTTTTTGCCAAGTAATTCCCTGAGATCAACTGATTAGCACGATCCAGATGTTTTGATTGTCGCAACAACTTAGTTTCTTCCACAGGATTCATTAAAATTTTATGATCATCCCGCAATGTTAACTCTCTCGGCAATGTCAAAGCACCGCACCATCCATCTGCTTTTGTCGGCATCTCAGATTCCCACATATCCATCCAGCCTATGGCTATTCTGCGTCCTTTATCATCTAATAACGTTTGTACAGCATAAAAGTCATGGCCGTGATCCAGCTCTGTAAAAGCACCATACACAAACTCATTTGTTTCATCATTATATTCTCCAATTAAATAGCCGGTTTGATGCAAATTCTTATATAAATCACCGTCTGCCTCAATGCCCTGCGGGGATATCAGCAAGACATGTTTGTCGCCCAATTCGAAGAAGTCAGGACATTCCCACATATAGCCGAGATCTCCATCGCTTTGGGCAAGAACACCTTTGTATTCCCAATCTCGCAAATTGGGCGAGCGGTATAAAATAACTCGTCCGATGTTTTCTTGCGTTGAATTTCCAACTACCATATACCAGCTGTTACGATGCTTCCATACTTTAGGATCGCGGAAATGGCGGGAGCTGTCTTCCGGCGGTTTCGCAATGACAGGGTTTTCCTGGAGCTTTTCAAACACGATCCCATCTTGACTGACAGCGATATTTTGATTTTGATAGAAAATGTCTTTCTCTTGATCTATCACATTATGCCCTGTATAAATTAAAGCAAGTTTTCCATTATAATCTACTGCGCTTCCTGAGAAACAGCCGCTTTTATCAAAAGAGTCACCGGGGGCTAAAGCGACCGGAAGATGTTCCCAATGAATGAGATCTTTACTTTTTACATGGCCCCAATGCATTTGGGCCCAATTCTCATCATACGGATGATGCTGATAAAAGACATGGTATTCTCCTTTATAGTGTATAAGCCCGTTCGGGTCATTTATCCAGTTTGCTCGGGGCATAATATGGTACCCTAATCGATTACGAGTGTTCATCTTTTCCTCCGCTTTTTTCAAAGCTTCCTCTGCCTGTTGGATTCTATCCATTCGTGACATCCTCCCTATATCTGTTTTTTCGAAAAGGTTGAGTATACGCAACGCCTTTCTTTGAATCTAATAAAGTAAAAATTGAAATGATTGTGAAACATAAAGCCAAGGTTCCCATGAAAAGATATGTTTGACGGAAACCTATACTGTCGTATAAACCACCCGCAATCGGAGAGAAAATCGATGTACCTACTTGTGATGCAAATTGAAAGCCGACAAGGTAAAGAACTGATGAAAGACGTGTATCAAAATTCGCGGCTAAATACTTGAAAATCGCAATTAGCATGATAGGCAATTCTAAAGCATGAATAAGTTTCATCGATGAAATTCCGAAAGGTCCGATGACAATTCCAGACCCAATAATACGGAAAGACATCAAAAGCCCCGCGAGAATCATGCTTTTTTTAGGACCGAGTCTATTAACAATAAAGGGGGCCAAAAACAACATGCCCGCTTCAATAAATACTTGAAATGAGTTTAAATATCCAAATATTTGATTCCCCATAGCTGAAGTGGGAAATAAAGAAGCGTAGTAAATCGGGAATTGCTGATCATAGACGCCGTACACGCATGTCACCCCGATTACATACAACATTAAAAACCAAAAGTCTTTTAATAGAAAAAGTCCTCCTACGTCTTTTAACCGGATCGAATCTGCTCTTTCTTTATCATAATCCGTCATCTCAATTTTTATGGACATAATAATGGCCACCAATATGACTGCTGAAAGGGATGCAATCCAGAAATTGATATTCGGATTGATATTGAACAGCTGTCCTGCGAAAAAAGTTGCTACCGCCCAGCCAAGTGAACCCCACATCCTTGTCTTGCCGTATTCGAACTGATATTTTCGGCTGACCTTTTCAATATAGGTTTCAATAGCGCCAACTCCAGCAAGAAAAGCAGTTCCTAGATAAATACCACCGACAATAGCGCCAAGGAAGACATCATATTGTAAAAGCGGTCCGTAGATAAAGATATAAAACGGCCCGGTAAAAACGATAAGTACACTAATCATAAATAATATGTTTTTCTTCAGTCCAAGTTTATCAGAGATAAAGCCGTATAAAGGCTGCATGCACAAAGTAAAGATAGCGTTTACAGAAAAGATAATCCCAGTCGACGATCCATTCAATTTGACTTCCTGTCCCAACCAAATCGCAAACAAAGAGTAGCTGGAAGACCATGTGAAAAAGAAAAAGAAAAGATAAGCGCTCAGTTTCCAATACAGACTTTTTGAGCCTTTCATTTCTACAGCTCCTTTAACCCAACATTGATATCTATTTTATACCTGTCCCTGAACCGCTAAGACCTTCCAAAATGTAGCGCTGAGCCACAATATAAATCAAGATCAGTGGGATGGTGGAAATCGTTAATACAGCCATAACTTGGTTTGTGTAGACAGGCTCTGTGCTGTTGATAGCAGTAATCGCAACTTGAATCGGAAATTTCGACTTATCCGTCAAAACCATTAGCGGCCAAATATAATCATTCCAGCTGCCGATAAAGGCTAAGGTTCCGACAGTTGCGACAGCTGGTTTAGACATCGGTATCATAATCCGCCAGAAGATTTGCCATGTATTTGCCCCGTCAAGCTTGGCCGATTCAATCATTTCCTCGGGAATTGCCATGAAAAAGTTTCGGAACAAATAAATATTGAATGCCCCCGCTAATGCCGGCAAAATAACGGCAAGACGTGTATCGACCAGACCGATTTTATGAATAATTGTAAACTGTGAGATTAAAATCGTTTCAAACGGTACAATTAAAAGTGCCAACAAAATGCCAAAGAGCATCTTTTTCCCTGAAAATTGGAGTTTGGCGAATGCAAACCCTGCCATTCCGTTAATCACAACAGATCCGGCTGCTACGCACAAACCATAAAAAAGACTGTTGCCAATATACATAAGCAAATCAAACCGAGTCAGCACTTCCCTATAGGACGAAAACCATTCTGCCAGGTGAAGAGAGGGCAGAAACGCTTTGAAGCTGTTCATATTGTTGTAAATTTCCGCTTCCGGTTTCATTGAGGATGCAATCATCCAAATTAGCGGAAAAATAAATAGAACGGCCAGCAAAACAAGACACGTATACTCAAGAATTGTCAATGGCCCGAACTTACGTCTCAATGGTCTTCATCCTCCTTAACCAGCTTGCGTTGTGCGAGTGTCACCAATCCAATAATCGTTCCAAACAAGAGTGCGATCGAGCTTGCATATCCGACCATCCGATCGGTAAATCCAGTTTGATAAATATAATAGACAACCGTCATCGTTGAATTGACTGGTCCGCCCTGGGTCATAACCATGGGCTGAACAAGGAGTTTAAACGCGCTGATCAGCGTTGTGATAAAGATAAAAACAGATGTCGGTTTTAATAAAGGTAATGTAATGTAAATAAAACGCTGCCATTTATTCATACCATCTAATTGCGCCGCCTCGTAGACATCCTCGGGAATGTTTTGCAAACCAGCTAAAAAAATGAGCATCTGAAAACCTGCTCCTTGCCAAGCGGAAACGACAACGATCGTAAAGATTGCTTGCTTAGGGCTCGTCAAGAAAGGCTGTGGTGATAGGCCGAAGTGCGCCAATACATTATTTATCATACCTTCATTCGGATTCAGCAAGTACAACCACAAAACGGAGATGACAACCAGTGACATGACGACAGGACTAAAGTATGCGACTTTGAAAAAAACGTTGGCTTTGCGCTTTTTATTCAATAGGAGGGCAAGCCCGAGTGCTGTCCCAATCTGTAACGGTATCAAAAAGACGACAAATTTAATTGTGTTGCCCAAACTTTTTAAGAAGATTGGATCCTGAAAAAGTTTGATGAAATTATCAAAGCCGATAAACTTACGCAAATCAGGCGTCAACAAATAGTAATCTGTAAATGCGTAGTATACAGCCATGATGGAAGGAATCACAAGAAACATTAATAAAATAAGCAACGCCGGCCCTAAGAACATATATGCGACTGCGTTTTCCCGCCAGCGTTTTTTATTCACTGTCTTTCTTTCTAATGGAAAGGCCGGTCTAGTCTCTTTCAATATTGTTTTATTCATGGCGCCCACCTGTTAGTTTGCCTTATCGATGGCAGATTGCATTTCTTTTACACGTGTATCTAGCACGTTTTGAATATCCTGATTCTGATCATAAAAGCTAATGTCATCGATTGTTTGCTGAAATGCTCGAGTTACCTGCGGATATGCCGGTGTCACCGGACGTGCATGACCTGTTTCTTTCAGTTGCTGCATAAAGACATTCATTTCATCAGAAAATTCTTTTGTCAGCACTTTCTCTGATGAATAACGTACAGGCAGGGCGGCGATCGATCGGCTCAATTCAATATTGGAATCCTTATTAGTCATCCAATCTACTAATTTTGCTGCCCATTCTTTATTTTCAGACGCTTGTGTCATTGCGAACTGCCAGCTTCCCGAAGGAGAGACAAGCTTTTTGGTTTTTGGCGATACAGGATATGGCATCACTCCATAATCGACGTTGGAAAAGTTTGTTTTCATATCGGTTATTGTCCACACGCCGCTCATCTTCATCGGATATTTCTCCGTTTCAAACGCTTGTTTGACAGGGGTACGTGTTGTATAACCCTCTTTAAGCATCGTTTGTATAAACGTCATCGCTTCAACGGTTGGCTTTTTGTTAAAGACGCCATCCGCTTTCTTCCCGTTTTCTGTAAGAATATCCCCACCAGCTGACCAAACAAACGGTAAGAGCGCATAAGTCAATATTTCGTCTTTTGACTGTAATTGCATATCGATGGCAGGTTTATCGTATTTATTTTTCAGCTTTTTGCAAAGCTCAAGAAACTCCTTCCATGTCCAAGGATCTTTTACTGTTGGTAGCGTTTTCAAATCGATTCCGGCATCCTTCAGCATTTTTTTGTTATAGTAGATGCCGACCGACGATTCACTGACGCCGATGGCATATAGTTTATCTTGGTAGGTGCCTTGCTGCTTAATACTTGGCAATAAATCATCCTGGTCTTTAACATACTCATCCAAGGGTGCAATAACGCCAGATTTCGCATAAGCCGCAGTATTTGGTCCGTCCAAAGTGATGACATCAGGCAGGGTGTTCGTTGTTAGTGCCGCATTCACTTTGTCTTCATAACCTCCACCGTTTCCGCTTCGGGGAATAAATTCAATTTTTGCCTCGATATTTTCTGAAGCGTACTTTTTATTAAAAGCATCCACCCGCTTTTGATAAACCTTTCCTTCCTCATTATCATCCGATACGTGCACCCACATTGTAACCGTTTTCTTTCCGCTGCTATTTGCGCTTTCGCTTTTATTACAACCCCAGACTGCAAACATGAGCAGCAACGACAAACTTCCTAACATCAATCTTTTCATATTCGTTAATTTCCCTCCTTTTGCACAAAAAATGTAAAAGCGCTTTCAAAAAGAATTGTATGTCAACCGGTTTCACATGTCAACCGGTTGACATAAATTTATGCATAATTCTAAATTTAAAGAACAAATTTGAATATACAATACGATCTATGGAAAATCCTTGCACATGTCAGTCCGATTCTCTAAAATAAGTGCGTGACGAGAATTGTAAGCCATTTCAGTAAAGCAGGGGGAAAGGGAATGAAGCCTAGCATTCACGATGTTGCAAAAATAGCGGGAGTTTCATCTACAACCGTGTCGAGGGTATTAAATAATCGCGGCTATATTAGCGAAAAAACAAAAGATAAAGTTTACAAGGCGATGGAAGAAATCAATTACTTTCCAAATGATTTGGCCCGTTCTTTATTTCGAAAGCGTACTAATTTAATAGGGCTTATCATTCCAAACTCCAGCAATCCGTTTTTTGGCGAACTCGCCTTTTATATTGAAAGCATCTGCACATCTAAGGGCTATAAACTGCTGCTTTGCAACAGTTTAAATCGAATAGATAAAGAAGAAAAATATCTCGAAATGCTGATTAGAAATCAAGTGGATGGCGTCATCGCCGTCACTTACAACCGGGGAATACTCAATTATCACCAGCAAAATCTTCCGATTGTCGCAATTGACCATTACTTATCGGAAACTGTTCCTGTCGTCGGCTCAGACAACTTTGACGGGGGCAAAAAGGCAGCAGAACTACTGATAAAAAAGGACTGTCAGCACATCATTCACATCAATGGGCCGATCGAACTTGAAACACCCGCAAATCTCAGGAGAAAAGCCTATGAAGATGTTATGCGTGAATATGGAAGACAGCCTATTACATATGAAGTGTCTTTTCATGAAGACTACCGGAACATCATTTCAAAACTATTTGATGAACAGCCTGCAGTTGACGGGATTTTTGCCAGTGATGATATCATAGCTGCAGGGGTCATTACGGAAGCCAAAAAACGTGGAAAAAACATTCCAGGTCAAATAAAAGTGATTGGTTATGACGGCACAGAAACCATTCAGGCTATTCTGCCAGAATTGACTACGATCCAACAGCCGATCGAATTAATTTCCGAAACAGCCATTGAGATTTTAGAAAAACAAATTGAAGGCGAATTTGATGATTTGCCGCTTGAAACGTATTTGCCCGTACAGCTTTTTGAAGGTGGGACGACTTAAAAATTGCTGGAGTACGTACTCTATTTAATGGAGTAATATTATTTCTCACATAATCAGGGAAGGGATATCTGGTTCGATCTCATTGGGAAACGTACACGATATGAAACGGCAGGGATATAATTCCTGCCGTTTTATTTGCATGGTGCAGGGCAGAGGAGACAATAGTGAAAAATGTATTACTATTGTAAAACAAGATTCGCTTATCTTCTTAGAGATGAGAAAAAGCCGCTATATTAACGGTTAATTTAGAAGTAAAATCAATCGAGGAATTCATGATTAGGTGCTAGAGTAACATTCCGGGATGTTTCGTTTATAGTTCGAGTCATAACTTTAGATCAATGAACTGCCTCGTCAAGGTGAAAAGCAGCATTAACTTCGCTATTTGAAGCATTGGTTATATTCATACTTTTAAATGACCTCAAATTTTTCGTTTCCGAGGGATTTAACACACCAAGATCCTCGAGACATCTTATAACAATCGGAGCTATTGCTCTAGTGTAATTCCCATCTTCAATTTTTATTGCAATACCAATGTCAAATCCTTTAATTGCTACACAATATACCCCGTCAGATCCGAGCTTTCCAATAAGTTTCCCGTTAGTCTTCTTGATAAGTTCAGTGCAGAATCCGCCTGTACCAGCTACCATCTCAGGTGCATTATTCATTGCTGAGAAAACTCTCTCACATGAATCTTTTAACTCAGGTTTCAGTCCATCTGGGCATGCAAGCTCTGCGTAACCTAATGCTGCATTATAAAGAGGAATACCATGTACAGGAACGCCGCAACCATCTGTAAAAATAGTGAAATCAGACAATTCTACCCACTTGATAGAAGGTGACGGAAATTATATGACTTGTCCATTTATTCCTTTTGATAATGAAACTAAATTTGAGGTTTATAAAATGGAAATAAAATCAGGTGGCGTACATAAGTCCAATCCTCATTATAAGGGCGTTAAAGAATATGTTTTCGTTTCCACTGGAAATATAGAAATTGAAATAGAAGATAAAGTCTACAGAGCTTCTTCTGGAGAAGCTGTGGTTTTCCCAGGAGATGTGTATCATACTTATAAAAATATAGGGGAAACCACAGTATCTACGTTTATTTTGTTTTTTTATCCCAACCGATAAGGATGTCTAGGAGTATTCTGTTTGAATGAAAATAAATCAAAGTCTCCAGCACTTTAACAACATTTGCACTGCATCTTCTAATTCATCTTCATGAATACCGGCAAATCCAAGAATGATTTTTGGAGGACTTTCAGACTTTTTCTCGAGTGAGTAAGTGGATATCGGGTAAATTTTCATGTGTGCCTCAGATGCCTTTTTGACCAGTTCATCCTCACTCATACCATTATTAACAACAAGAACTATGTGAAGTCCAGAGTGTTCTCCTATGATTGAGAGCTTATCTTCATACGGTTTTAGCAATTCTATAACTTTTTCGAGCTTACGGCGATAAAGCTTTCGCATCCTATTTAGATGCCTTTCGAAATCTCCTTCCTTCAAGAATTGAGCCAGAATGTGTTGGTCAATTCTTGAGACAGAGGGGGAGTGATAGAATGACAACTTTTCTTTATATTGCTTCAAGAGGTGTCTTGGCAGCACCATATAACTAATTCTGATCGATGGCATCAATGATTTTGAAAATGCTCCTAAATAAATCACTTTTTCAGCAAGACCCATGCTTTGCAAGGAAGGAATTGATTTTCCGCTATAGCGAAATTCACTATCGTAGTCATCTTCTATAATATAGCGTTTTTTTTTCGCTGCAGCCCATTTTAACAACTTAGTCCTGCGATTTACCGATAGTACAGTTCCGTATGGAAAGTGATGGGATGGTGCTATATAAACGACATTTATATTTTTATGATGAATCGTATCTACTTTTACTCCTTCCTCATCTACTTCAAGAGCGTACACTTCATTTGGATAGCTCTTCAGAATTCGTAAAATCAAATGGTAACCAGGATCTTCTACACCATATACCGTTTTTTTATCTAATAAGAGCAATAGCTGTTGCAATAAAATTTCTATGCCTGCGCCAACAATAATTTGATCTGGTGAACAATGTACTCCTCTTGCATGATAAAGATAATGAGCGATTTCTTGCCGCAACACCATCTCTCCTTGTGAGTCTCCGAGCAGTAACAAGGAATGATTCTTTTTGTCGATTGTATTTCGGGCATATTTGCGCCACACGGAAAATGGAAAATTCTTTGTGTCAATAGCGCTTGGGTGGAAATCGTATTTTATATATTCCTGAGCTTCTTCTGTATTTTCTTGTAAGTATTGATTTGTTTGTACATATTCTAAATCTTCATACGTCATAACAAAATAGCCCCTGCGGGGAGAAGCCTCAATATATCCTTCTGCTGCCAATTGCTCATATGCTGTCTCAACTGGGTTTTGACTGATTTTTAAAAATTCAGCTAATTTTCGCTTAGAGGGTAGTTTTGTCCCGTATGGTATGCGACCTGCTATAATTTCTTTTTTTATATATAAATATAATTGTTCATATAAAGGTATATCACTTGATCTATCTAAATGACATGATAGCATTTCCATTTTCATTGCATCTCCTTAAAACTGACATTCTGTTTTTTAAGAAACTGGTACTTTCAATGTGGTCAATTCCTTTTTATACTAATCAACATATTCTTTAAATACAATAGTTGATGGAATGGAGTGTAACAAATGAAAAAAACATTAGGTACTGAGACTGTAAAAAGAGGCATGGCTCAAATGCAAAAAGGCGGCGTCATTATGGACGTTGTCAATGCAGAACAAGCAAGAGTAGCAGAAGCAGCAGGTGCTGTTGCTGTAATGGCATTAGAAAGAGTTCCTTCTGACATCCGGGCTGCGGGTGGGGTTGCAAGAATGGCAGATCCCCGTATTGTTGAAGAAGTAATGAATGCAGTATCCATCCCAGTAATGGCTAAAGCACGTATTGGTCATATTGTAGAAGCAAAAGTACTTGAGGCAATGGGGGTTGATTACATTGACGAAAGTGAAGTGTTAACACCTGCTGATGAAGAGTTCCATTTATTGAAGAGCGATTTCACTGTACCTTTTGTATGCGGCTGCCGTGATCTTGGAGAAGCTGCACGCCGTATTGGTGAAGGTGCTGCAATGCTACGTACTAAAGGTGAGCCTGGTACAGGTAACATTGTGGAAGCCGTTCGCCATATGCGTAAAGTAACTGCTCAGGTCCGCAAAATTTCTGTGATGAACGAAGATGAATTAATGACTGAAGCGAAAGTACTTGGAGCACCTTTTGAGGTTTTAAAACAAATTCAAAAAACGGGTAAGCTTCCGGTTGTAAACTTTGCTGCTGGAGGGATTGCTACTCCTGCTGATGCTGCGTTAATGATGGAGCTTGGCGCTGATGGAGTGTTTGTTGGTTCAGGTATTTTTAAATCTGAAAATCCTGAAAAATTTGCAAATGCTATTGTTCAAGCTACAACTTATTACACTGATTATGATCTAATCAGCAAGCTTTCTAAAGAGCTTGGAACTGCGATGAAAGGAATCGACATTTCAAAATTATCTCTTGAAGAAAGAATGCAAGAGCGAGGTTGGTGAGATGGAAATAATTGGAGTTTTAGGACTACAGGGTGCCGTTTCAGAGCATGTGAAACAAATTAAAGCATTGGGATTAGAGGCTGTTGTCATCAAGAAACCTGAGCAACTTGAACAAATTGATGGGTTAATTCTTCCTGGTGGTGAAAGTACAACGATGAGAAAGCTTATCGACCGTTACGATTTCTTTGATCCATTAAAAGAATTTTACAAGGCTGGAAAAGTTATCTTTGGAACTTGTGCTGGCATAGTGTTAGTCGCTAAGGAGCTTGCTTCAGATGAATCTTACTTGGAAATTATAGATATTTCAGTAAAGCGAAATGCGTTTGGCCGGCAAATTGCCAGCTTTGAAGTGGATCTTGATATAACTGGACTTGAGGATCCTTTTAAAGCTGTTTTTATCCGGGCTCCTTATATTGAAAGTGCGGGGCAAAATGTAGAAGTGTTAGCAAAATATGATGGGAAAATTGTTGCAGCAAGAGAAGGAAATGTTCTTACTTGTGCTTTTCATCCAGAGTTGACTGCTGATACTCGTTTTCTTCAGCTATTTGTGGAAATGGTTGAGGAACAGAAGCAAAAGGAAGGGGAAGTTAGTTAAATTATGTAAGCAGCCACCAGTGTGGTTGCTTTTTTAAGCTAATATATTGTTTGGTTGTTAATTGTTAATACAAGGAAAACTATTTCCTACCTTTTAAAAAAGGTGATGGAATAAGCTTAAAGAATACAGCTAACGAAACGCTTAAAAAACATTATATGCAAGGGATTATCACTAATATCGCAATGCCTAAAAACATTCTGTTCTATTTATCATTTTTACCTCAGTTTGCATCAGCATCAGACAATCTGTATCAATGTCCTTTCTGCTTTAGGGGCTACCTCGCTACAATAGTGTTGCTGTTGTACATGTTTGTAACATACTTTTCAACATTAGCCACAAAAACTCTTAAAGATAATAAGAAATTCAATTCTAAATAAAGTTTCAGGTATAGTGTTTATTGGACTTGGATGCAAATTAATGGTTGGCAATAAATAATTAAAAATATAGTTAACAAAAGAAGCTGAGTATTGTCAGATCGACATTAATCAGCTTCTTTTTTAACTCTGTCTTTAATATTAAATGAATTTTTTCTTCTTTAAAAAACATGCTTTGTGGAGTAAACGGATTCTTTCAATATAGCCAGATTAGTCTCATGTAAAGCAAGAAAGTACTCAAGATAGTAAAAAAGTATATATACCCTTTTGTCTCTATGCTTCGATTTTCAACAGTAATTGTTGTATGATACCGGAAATACTAGATGGTGTTTGTACCATCCCGTTCTTGATCCATTCCTCTATAACTCCTGCTACACCTGAAACGATAAATGTTGTTTCGAATTTCTCAGTTTCCGTAATTGATTTTGCTGATTGTCGTAACATGCTCAATTCCTCAATCATTTTCGTTTTAAAAAATTCTTTAAGTTTGTTGATTGAAAGAACATTCATTTTTGGTTTTGATAACAATGTAAAAATTTCGACGTTTTGATATATGTATTCTGTAGTTTTTTCTATAAAGGTCAGTATGTTCAGTGGATCCTCACTTGGAAAAGATGCATCATAAATGCTTCCTAGCTGTTCAAATATTTCGTCTTCGATCTGCTCATACAAGTCAAAAACATCTTTGTAGTGAAGATAAAAGGTGCCTCGGCCTATATCTGCTTTTTTAGATAAATCGGAAACAGTTATTTTGTTGATTTCTTTTTCCTGAAGCAACTTTAAAAAGGCATGTTTTATAGCACTTTTTGTCTTGATTGATCGTCTGTCCCCCATAGCGTCCTCCGTTAATATACAATTTATCATGTATTGTCCATTAATGAACATGTACAGCTAAATTGCAGATTGATACTCAAATTTTCTTACCATTATAATGAACATGTGTTCATGAGTCAAAAAATGTTTATTGGAAAAGGGGGTGTATCAATGTTTCTTTTTCGACAAGCAAGAGCTGATGAATTAAACAAAGTGGCAAAGCTATTCCATGAATCTTTCAAGCAATATCCTTTTATGGATTTACTCGTAAAACGCGGAAAAAAAGATCGTTCATTTATTTTTGAAATGCATAAAGTACTAACAAAAGCATATTTTAAAAAGCATTTCTGTTTTGTTGGCATTCAGAATGGTGAAATTGTTGTTGCTGCTCTATTAAAACATCGTGATAAACGTGATATTAGCTTGAGCGATTATATAGCAGCAGGAGGGATAAAATTAATCAAAATGGGGGGATTTTCAGTATTGAACATGTTGACAGTGGCTAATGAGGCTAAAAAATCTTACAGATCCTTAAAAGAGCCGGCATGGTATTTAGAAGTATTAGGAGTTTCGCCATCTTATCAGGGAAAGAGTTTGGGCAGCAAAATGATCAATGACTGTCTAATACCTTTTATTTCAAAAAGCGGGGGCGGCGTCTTGGCCCTTATCACCAATACTGATCTCAACAGATCATTTTACCAAAAGAACGGCTTTAAAGAATTTAGTGAATCCCGTATCAGGCGATTTGATCAT
>NZ_JAVAXX010000138.1:0-16526 GCF_042709275.1 Bacillus sp. LR_5
ATTACTGTAAGGATATTGAAATAAAAAATAGCTGGTTGATCGTGTATAATCTTCCTAGATGTTAACAAACAGGGGGACGAAATGTTGAAGAAAGTCATTTTAGCCGCTTTTATCTTAGTAGGAAGTACTTTGGGAGCTTTTAGTTTTTCATCAGATGCCAGTGCGAAACATGTGAACGGAAATATTACTTGGTATAATGGAGTCGGGAAAAAAGGCTCTTCAGGTAAGAAACTTGGACATTGGGATTGTGCGACCAAAATCGGATTTGATGTTCCTAGAAACGGGACAAAAATCAGAGCTTATGCAAAAGCGAAGCCTAAAAAGGTGATTACGGTTTATAAAAATGATGTTGGCAGAATGCCTAATGCAGTGCTGGATGTTAGCCCTAAAGCGTTTAAAGCGCTTGGATATCCATTAAGCAAAGGTAAAGTAGCGGGGCATTACAGCTATTAATGTACATATATAATCTGGAAAGCAAGAAGTCACATTCTTGCTTTTTCTATTGGTGGAGATAAAAGATGAAAAAAAGAATCATATTATTATTAGCAGTGATAATAGCGGCAGCTGCCGCGGGGGTTGCGTTTTATCTTGCAAAGGATAAAGGCCATGAGAAGGCTGCTGATGTTTCAGTCAATACCGAAAGCGGTGATGAGCTGCTGGTTTCAATTACAGATACGGATCTGCTGACAAAGTATTATGAAAATGACAAGGTGATCCATGAGGAGAAGCTGACCAGCTATCCGGCATTTGCCTTGGATCAAAAACAGCAGGTGCTCTATTATACGGGCAATAATGAACAGAATGAAATGAGGCTTTTTAAATTGGATCTAAAGTCTAATAAAAAGACGGTGCTTTATAAAGGCGCGGAGAGTGCGGACAGTTTGTTTTTATCAAAGGACCGTTCAACCATCTATTTCCGCTTAGGAAAAGCGGACGAAAGCAATTTTCGGATCGCCGCTTTTGATCTGAAAACGAAAAAGTACAAAAATCTTTATCCTGCCGCTAATGATCAGGATAACACCGTCAGCAGCTTCTTTTATAACCAAAAAAATGATTCATTTGTATTGCTTCATTATTCTGTAGAAGAAGACTACAAGAAAACAGATGAAGCAAACGAAAAGGGCATCGACCCCGAACCGACAACGATTCATTTTGCGGAAGGCCGCCAACATAATTTTAATGAGCTGAAAAGCCTGAACCAATTTATCAGCGATATTGCTGTTTCTGATGATGATAAACGTATTTTATTCACATCATATACGCAAAAAGGAACGGAGCAAACCGCTTCTATTCAAATGCTCAATGCGGATACGAAAAAATATGAAAGCATCATCTCAAATCAAAAATCATTTAAGCTGTTAATTGACGCACAGCCTCAGTTCTCTAAGGATGGAAAGAACATTTATTTTCTTGCCGAAGCCAAGGGGGCTAAAAAGCTGAAGGACGAAACAGGGCGTGAAGCTAAGGTGCGGACGATTTATTCCTATAGCCTTGAAAATAAGACCTTCAAAAAAGTATGGGAAAATCCGAACGGCATCATCAACAGCTTTTCTGTGATTAACTAATAAAAACCACTCGGCATAAGCTGAGTGGCTTTTTTAATGGATGAGGTGCAGGGCTAATGATCCGAGCCATTTAAAAAAATGGATTAGCGGCATCGACAAAAACAGAAGTTCAACATATGAGTTCATTGCAACATTCAGCTTTTTGAACGCAGCTCTTTTTTTCAAGTCTTTTTGCTGCTGGTTTGAGATCACGTTATCCCTCCTCTTACATCCATATTATACCATTAAAGCAGACGAAAAAGCCCTAAACGTTTACAGTTTTGGGCTTCTTTCTTCGTATTTGGCCTCTTGCAATAAGAGGCTTTTATTCTGAAATATAGAATTTTGTCTCCGTTCGGGGTTTGTTTGCTTGCAGGAGACTGCATTTGTTATAGGGAAGAACTAGCTTGTTTTCGTTTGGCTGTTGTTTTGGAGATTCACTAATGAACGGATGCCGTCGACCATTTTACTTCCGCACAAAGGGCACAATGGCGTATCACTGCTGGCGAAGTTTTTTCGGGTCCAGCCATTACAGTCTTCTTTTGTGCATTCCCAAGTACTCACATCTTCTTTTGGCAGCGGTTCTTGATTTCGTTTGTTATAGTAAGACATAAAGTCACTTCTTCCCTCATGTATTTTACTGCACATTTCTTATTGTCTCATACTTTTCCCTAATCTCCTAATTCCTTTTTCTTTATGACTTTCCAATAACCCCATCTAAAAAGGAGAGGAGTGTGCTGTTAAAAGCATCTGGCTCTTCTAAAAACGGGCAATGGCTGCTTTTAGAAAAGGTAACGAGTGTCGCGTTCGGAATATTGCTGCGCAAGTGTTCCCCGGCTGCTGTAGAGAAAAATTTCTTGTCTTCCCCGAAGCACAGCAATGCCGGCACATTGATGTTTTGGAGGGTGCCCCGGTAATCAGCGGCCGTTTGGTTAAATAAAATCGTGCTAGAAATGGCAGCCGGCTGTTTGAGGATTTCTGCCAGCATCCATTCTGTTTCGGTCTCGGCAGGCGGTTCTGCGAACATATTTTGGATGAAGCTTTCGTAGAAAGGCAGCGGGTCAGTTTGAATGGCGTGCATCGCTGTTTTTAAGCCGTCAAAATCAAATGGACCGTGTTCCCAGCCCTCCCATTGATAGTCGGAAGCGGATTGATCGATGATCACAGCGGCTTGAATATTATCATTCCCAAATTGATTGAGATAATCCCATACGACAAAAGCGCCCATTGACCAGCCGGCAAGAACGACATGGTCAAGCTCCATTGCATTTAGAAATTCCCTTATGTCACGGGCATATTGGGAAATGGTGTGGCCGTGAAGCACTTTGTCAGATTCGCCGTGTCCTCTAAGATCAAGACGAATACATTGATAATTGGCAGAAAGCGCCGAAAATTGTTTGTGGAAAAATTGTCCGCTCATCAGCACCCCATGTATAAACAGGATCGGCGTCCCGTTCCCGTGTGTTTCATAGTAAAGGCGTGTCTGATCTTCTAATGTGATGTATGGCATGTTTCTCCTCCTTTAGTTTCCATCATGAGTATGGCTGGCTGCTGTTGAGCTGATGATGGCAGCTGTCACGGCTGCCTGCTGCGCTTGAATGACTGTTTCGATAGCGGTGTATAGTCCTGATTCCATCAGCAGATTTTTCTCCATATGCTCACTGAGATAGAGGCTGACAGCAATTTTAAAGTTCATTTCCCTTTGCCATTTAAAAGCTTTTTCCTGGTTTAATTCGTCAGTGATGCAGAAAACGGTTTTGATATCTGGCTCTTCCAGAAATGTGAGGAGAGCAAGGTCTGGATAATGATAATCCTTTGGTTTTTTGACAGATTCAGTGATCGATTGATATATCTGTTTGCAAGCGGAAATAAGCATTTCGGGCTCTTTTTCACTTTGCAAGGCCAGAATATGGCTGACCTGATGTAAGTACTGTCCTTTTTTAAAGCCGTTGGCCGCCAGCAGCTGATAGCATGTTTCCGCCTTCTGTAGCGCCTGCAAACCTTCTCCGTTTTCTCCAAGCAGTACGGCAAGCGGAACATTCTGAGTTGAAGTGAGGAAATAATGATTTTTCTTCATCTGCTGATAAACTGCTAGCCCCATGTTCATCTGTTCTTTTTGGTTTGTCGTTTCAGATTTTCCGGTGAGCAAGATCAGAGCGGAAAGGTATGTGAACATATCCCGCTTATATCCTAGCTTCACCATTTCATTGTATACATCGATAAAAGTATGAAATGTTTGTTTTGCCTCATGCTGAAAATGAATGTCCAGAATAGATGCAACAGTAAAGCGGTGGTGTGAATTGAGTGTTGAGAAGCTGCCGATGTTTGATTTGATATAGCTGCTCAAATCATAAAAGCGCTGAAAATCAAACTCTCTTTTATTCACAATATATGCAGAAGAAATGAGCATTAATATCTGATCGTGTGAAACTTTCATTTTTAATTTTGATTTTAATTCAGCATAAATGGAAATGTATTGCTTTATTTTTTCATGTAGGTCGTGTGTCAGCATAAAAAGCAGCTCCTTTTGCTGTTTTTACGTAATACGATAAATAGGGCCAAAGGTTCCATAAAGAAAAAACTTGCCTGCTAGAGGCAAGTTTGTCGGATTATTTATGGGGATCTGTTATATCCATCGGTCTCATCATGTCATAGTCTTCATGCTCTAGAATATGGCAATGCCATACGTATCGTCCGCTGTACGGACCGAATGTCGCCGCGATTCTCAGGACTTCACCTGCATGCGCTTGAATGGTGTCTTTCCAGCCCTTTTCACTTGGCGGCGGCGGGACAGCCGGACCGGTATAGGACAATTCCCCGCTTTCTTGATAACGGGCGATATCAAACGGCCGACGGTCTAATACACGGAAGGAGACTAGATGCAGGTGAATCGGATGTGTTCCGCGTGTCGGGTTGATAATGGACCATATTTCAGTTGTGCCCACTTTTGGTGCTTCTGTGACGGGATCGTGCCAGCGTTTGTTATTAAGCAGAAGGACGGGTCTGCCGTATTCGTCCTGGGTGCCTGCCAGTTTTAACGTTCTGATGTTTTGTATTCTTTCATGCTGTACCGAAGGGTATGAGGCGAGGTACTTCGGCTTTCTGCTTTCGTCTTTTTGTGCCAATGGTTTTGTGACTCTGAATTGCATGATATTCGCATCTGTTTCAGGATTGACGTCACCGCCGCAGCCCGAGCTGTTTGCCAAAATGATAGATTCTCCTTCATATGCTGTGAAGTCAATGATGATATCGTAACGTTCAGCAGGCGCAAGGCTGAAAGAATTCAGTTTAACAGATCGCGGCAGGAGCCCTCCATCTGAACCAATCTGAATAAACTCTCCGCCATTATCGAGTGACAGGTTATAGGTTCTTGTATTGGAGGCGTTGATGACACGGAATCGGTATTTCCTTGGCTCGACTTCCAAGTATGGCCATACCTTCCCGTTGACGAGTATGGTTTCTCCGCAAAAAGCCGGAACGATTGAAGGATTAGGCAGTGACGGAGAAGGGTTTTCCGGTGCGCTCGGATAAAACAAAGAACCATCCTCATTGATCGTGCGGTCTGTGATAAGAAGCGGCACATCGTATTCGTCTGAAGGCAGTTTTAAGCGTTTTTCCTTTGGGTCATGAATGATATAAGCACCGACAAGTCCGGCATAGACATTTAGCCTGGTGAGCGCCATGGCGTGATCGTGGTACCACAATATAGCCCCGCGCTGCTGGTTCGGATAATGATAAACCTCTCTTTTGAAATAAGGTCCTGTTTGTTCAAAGTCTTTGGAAAACCAAGCCTCCGGATACCCGTCACTATCATCTGGCGTGACGCCGCCGTGTAAATGAACAACAGTCTTTACCTCTGGCTCTTCATGCTGGCTGTCACTGTGATGAATGGTGTGATCAATCGGAAGGAAATGCGTGGAAGGAAGGTTATTCATCCATTTTACATATACGTTTTCATTTCTTTTAACCTCAATGGTCGGCCCCGGAAATAAGCCGTTGTAGCCCCACAGGCGGGTTGGAGGGAGATCGCGATGGAGCTGATGGGTGCATTCCTCCATGGTGACTTCGTAGTATGTTTTTTCTTTTGATTGCTGTACTGGCTTTAGTGTATCTGGGATTGGGAGAGCATCCACAAATTTTTCAAGTGTCATTTTCATCTGTCCTTATCTAAATTTTCCAAATTGGTACTATAGTTAATGACAATAAGGACGTGATGGTTACAAAAAATCTTCGTGCTGCAGCCCGCCCGAAGAAGAAAATAACAAAATCCTAAACGGCAGGCCGTTTAGGATTTGATCAGCATTAAGGCAGGATATCGGGCTGCTGCTGTGTGACTGGGTTGGCAGCCGCTTTCTCGCTCACCTTGCGTTTTCTGAACACAAGGTAAGAAATCAGAACGATTCCCGTGATGACGCCTGTCAGCAGCAGCTCGTCTCTCATGGAATCAATAAACGCCATGGACACTAAAATTCCGCAAATGGCGAGGATGGTCAAGTAGGTTAGGAAAGGGAAGAGCCACATTTTGATCTTCAATGCTTCTGGGTTTGTTTTTTCAAGTTTTTTCCGCATTTTCAGCTGGGAAACGGCGATGACAAGATAGACGAGTAAAGCGATTGCGCCTGATGAGTTGACTAAGAATAAAAAGACGGTATCCGGTGAAAAATAGTTCATTACGACCGCGATATAAGAGAAAAATGTCCCGGCCACAATGGCTTGTACGGGAACGCCTTTTTTGCTCAATTTCATAAAACGGCGCGGCGCTTCGTTTCTTTCTGCAAGTGAATACAGCATTCTGGATGTGGTATACAAACCTGAATTCAGGCAAGAGAGTACGGCTGTGAGGACGATAAAGTTCATAATCTGTGCGGCTGCGGGCACTCCTATATGCTCAAGTACAGCGACGAAAGGGCTTTCTAAAATATTTGCTGAATTCCATGGCAACAGCGCCACGACAATGGCGATTGAGCCCACGTAAAAGACGATGATGCGCCATACAACGGATCTGGTGGCTTTTGTCACAGATTCGATCGGGTTGGATGTTTCCCCTGCTGCAATGGCAACGATTTCAGTTCCCATAAAAGAGAAGATGACAACGACAATGCCGAGCAATACGGAGCTGATGCCCTCCGGGAAAAATCCGCCTTTGCCTGTAAGATTCGAAAAACCGACTGGCTCACTGCCCGGTGCAAAGCCAAAAATAAAGGCAAAACCAACGATTAGAAAAGCAATGATAGTCACAACTTTAATGAGGGAGAACCAATATTCAAACTCACCGAAAGACTTAACGGAGTAGACGTTTGTCAGGGTGAGCACAATGGTCAAGATCAAACTTGTCAGCCACAGCGGAATATCATGGAACCAGTATTGAATAATGCCAGCACCAGCAATGGCTTCGATCGCGATGACGATCACCCAGAAAAACCAGTACAGCCAGCCGATTGTAAATCCTGCCCACGGTCCGATGGCGTCGTGAGCGTATTGAGAAAACGATCCGCTCGTCGGGTTTACGGCAGACATCTCACCGAGCATTCTCATAATAAAAATCACCAATAATCCGGCTAACGCGTAAGAAACAACGGCACCCGGACCGGTCGAGTGAATCACTGAACCGCTGCCTACAAATAGGCCGGCTCCGATTACACCGGCAATCGAAATCATTGTCATATGGCGGGTCTTTAATTCCTTTTTTAATCCTGATTGAGACTGGTTCATAAGTTACCTCCTTTTAAAATGCAATCATTACTGAATATTATGATAATTGAAACTCTATCATAAATATACAGTTTGTCGAAAATTCGTGTAAGAAAATATACCAGCTTATTTCAAATTTGTAGTGTTTTGTTTGCGCTTTCAGCGAATGTGTGGAAAAAATGTTTCGTTTTTTATTCGCTGTGTAATTTTGTGTACTATTTACAATTCGATAGAATGCGAGAAGCGCTGGTGTCATTGGATCTGATGGGCTTTTTGGCGGAGCAAATAAATTGGATGAGAGAAAAAGTGTTCCATCGCCACTATTTTTCTGTGGCGGGTGAAGCATGTTTCTGTAGACCCACTGCGGTTCAGCTTTGTAAGATAATAATAGGAAAATGTGAGCGAGAGGAGGTTTTGTATGGAGAGATATGATGAACTGAAAAAGGGAGAATCCGGAGCGCTGGTCAGCATTGCCGCTTATCTTGTTCTTTCCGCAATTAAACTGATCATCGGTTATCTTTTTCACTCGGAAGCACTTACGGCAGACGGATTAAATAACACAACTGACATTATTGCTTCTGTTGCTGTGCTGATTGGCCTGCGCATCTCTCAAAAGCCTCCTGACGAAGATCATCCATACGGCCACTTTCGAGCGGAAACGATTGCATCGCTTATCGCATCGTTTATTATGATGGTTGTCGGACTGCAAGTGCTGTTCAGCGCCGGAGAATCTATTTTTTCTGCTAAACAAGAGACGCCGGATATGATTGCGGCTTGGACGGCAGCGGGCGGGGCAGTCCTGATGCTGATCGTTTATCGGTACAATAAAAGGCTGGCCAAAAAGGTGAAGAGCCAGGCGCTCCTTGCTGCGGCTGCTGATAATAAATCAGACGCATTCGTCAGTATCGGCACATTTATCGGCATTGTGGCTGCTCAATTCCATCTTGCTTGGATTGATACGGTCACTGCGTTTGTGATCGGTCTGCTTATTTGCAAGACCGCATGGGATATTTTTAAAGAGTCATCTCACTCTTTGACAGATGGATTCGACATAAAGGACATTTCCGCTTATAAACAGACAATCGAAAAAATCTCCGGTGTGAGCCGTTTAAAAGACATAAAAGCAAGATACTTGGGCAGCACGGTTCATGTTGATGTGGTGGTTGAGGTATCGGCAGATTTAAATATTACGGAAAGCCACGATATAGCCAATGAAATTGAGCGGAGAATGAAGGAGGAGCATGCGATTGATTATTCGCATGTTCATATGGAGCCTTTAGAACACAAATAATGGAGCTTCCTGTCACAGGAAGCTTTTTTGTGTGTTTTGGCCAGCTTTATTGGAAACAATTTGCTTGAATCGTTTTTTTATACAGATTGCTTTTTGTGGTAAAGTTAGGTTACATTATGATGAATTTTGTAGATGACTAGGAGGAAAAGAATGGCATATCGAGAAGACCTGCATCCTTTGCTGGGGAAAGCAGTTGAACATATTAATAGAGTAATGGTTGGAAAACGAGACATTGCCATACTCAGCTTAGCAGCCCTTCTTGCCAAAGGGCATGTGCTGCTTGAGGATGTACCCGGAGTCGGAAAAACGATGATGGTCCGCGCGCTGGCAAAGTCAATCGGCGCCGATTTCAAAAGAATCCAATTCACTCCGGATTTGCTGCCATCTGATGTAACAGGGGTATCTATCTATAATGCGAAAACGATGGAGTTTGAATATCGTCCCGGCCCGATTATGGGAAATATCGTGCTGGCCGATGAAATCAACCGTACCTCTCCGAAGACACAGTCGGCTTTGCTCGAAGCGATGGAAGAGGGAAGCGTCACGGTAGATGGCCATACGATGCAGCTTGCCGATCCGTTTTTTGTGATGGCAACGCAAAACCCAGTCGAATATGAAGGAACCTATCCTTTGCCGGAAGCCCAGCTTGACCGTTTTTTATTCAAACTTCGGATGGGTTATCCGTCCTTTAATGAAGAGCTTGACGTCTTATCTCTTCAGGAAAAAAGCCATCCGATTGAGACGCTTGAGCCGATTATTGCAAAAGAAGACTTCATCCATTTACAGAGGGAAGTGCAAAATGTCCGTGCTGATGACAGCATTAAGGAATATATCGTTGAAATTGTGCAGAAAACGAGACAGCATCCTTCTGTTCAATTAGGCGTCAGTCCGCGCGGCTCAATCGCCCTCATGAAAGCGGCACAGGCATACGCGCTGCTGCATCATCGCGACTATGTCATACCGGATGATATTCAATATTTAGCTCCTTTCACGCTGCCGCACCGGATGATGCTTCATCCTGAGGCAAAATTTGAAGGGATTCAGGCAGAAGCGATCGTAAGGGAGATCATGTCAGCTGTGAAGGTGCCGGTTCAAAGGTCGTCGGTCCGCTGATGAATAAGAAATGGCAATGGCTCATATATGGTTGGAAGCTGATTATATTAACTTTATTGACGGCTGCTGTTTTTTCTTATGCGATGTTTCAGGGCGGCTTTGTCAGCTGGTTTTTGTTTTACGCGTTTCTCCCTTTTGTCTTGTATGCCGGGCTGTTGGCCTTGTATCCGCTCCGTTCTTTTCAGGCTTCAAGGCAAATGGATAAAACACAATTGCATGCGGGGGACAGGCTGGGCGTAACGGTTACGCTGAGAAGAAAGCTGCCATTCCCCCTGATGTATATGGTGATTGAAGATTGCCTGCCAGAAGGTATCGAGTCATTAAATCGAGACGGAGCCGCGGCCAAACGGCTCGTTTTTCCTTGGTTTAAACGGAGCATGACGATGTCGTATGAATTAGCTCGGGTACCGCGCGGAGAGCATCACTTTCATTCTGTCAGGGTGCGAACCGGGGATGTTCTTGGCTTGATTGAAAAAACAGCATTTTTTGAGCTGGATGATACCTTGTTTGTTTATCCATTCTATCAGCGTTTTTCCTATCAGGTGAATGAGAGGCATCAGGAAGACGGTGTAAGCGGTTCTTCTCCTATTCATCAGCACCATTCCTCAGTCGCAGCAAGTGTGCGGAATTATCAGCCGGGAGACCGGTTTGCTGCGTTAGATTGGAAGACATCTGCACGGCGGAGCCAGCTGATGACGAAGGAATTTGAGCCTTCTCGCAGCAAAAATCTGTTTCTGCTGATGGACCGTTTTTCCTCAGACGCATTCGAAGAGGTCGTTTCAGTGACAGCTTCTATTCTTCATTCTGTTTTAAAAAACGACGCGGGTGCTGGTCTGGCTTCCATCGGGAAGGAAAAAAACATTTTCCCTATTCAGGAAGGGGATCAGCATTTTAAGCACATGCTTCGGCATTTAGCCATCGCTCATTGTGATGCGGCAGACCCGATAAGCCGATATGCACGGGAAGAGCTGGGAAAGCCATCTGTTCGCCAAGCTGATCAAGTTGTTGTCACGGGACAGTTAACGGAAGATATGCTGCACCTCGCAGAAATAGGAGGCGGCCGGGTTACGGTGATACTGGCAAAAGAGAAAGATGCTGAGCTCTCTCAAGCTGAAAATGTCATGATTGAACGCATGATGAAACGCCAAGTCAGAGTTCGGGTCATGAGGGGCGGGCGAGTTTCGCGTGTTGTTTAGAAAGAGAGGTGACTGGTTCACATGCCGCACGATGATCACAAGGGAAGCCGTTTGAGCTTGCTGTTATTTTATTTTCTGGCTTTTTTATTGCTGTGGGAGTGGCTCAGACCGCTTGACAGTTTTACTGAAACGAAACATACAGGCTTTTTTAGTGTCTTTATCGGTTTGACGTTTCTGCTGACTTTTTTCAGGATGAGGTGGTTTGTCACCGTTCCTTTTTGTGTCATATTTACATTGATCTCGATACACATCCTGTTTTATCAAGGATCTATATTCGACCTGAGCTGGGTCAGCTCTTTTTTGCAGGATGTCTATCTGAATATCACGCTGATTCAATCAGGGCAATGGAATGACATGATTCCTTCATTTCGGACCCTGCTGTTTTTTGTGCTGCTGTGGCTGCTGGTCTATCTCCTGCATTATTGGGTGATTTACCAGAGAAGAATCTTGTTTTTCTTTTTGATGACAGTAGCGTATATTACGATTCTTGATACCTTTACGCCATATGATGCCACTTTTGCCGTCATCCGTATCGTGCTGATCGGCTTCTTTATGCTGGGCCTTTTATACTTGGAACGCATTAAGCTGATGGAAAGAATCACACTGCCAAAAACATCTGTCCTGAAATGGTTTCTTCCTTTATCTGTATTGGTTTTGGCTGCAACGGGATTCGGACTCGCCGCTCCAAAATCAGAGCCGGCCTGGCCTGATCCGGTGCCTTTTCTTAAAAAAATCACTCATCAAGACCGCGTGTCTGCAGGGGAAAGCAAAATCGGATACGGGAATCATGATGAATCACTCGGCGGCCCGTTCCAGCAGGATGCTACACCTGTTTTTACATGGCAGGGAAAAGAGCGTACGTATTTCCGTGTGGAAACGAAGGACACGTATACCGGAAAAGGCTGGATTGAAACAGACACAGGCATGTCGTATCAGCTTAGCAATGGAAAAGTTGAAAATCTGTGGTTTGACCATAAGGTTGCGACAGAGCGCCGCACCGTCCGTGTAAAAGTCGATAAGCACTACGGGTATAACCATCTGATGTATCCGATTGGTGCGGAAACCATTCAGCCAAAGCAGGCTGTCTCACTTGAAATGAACGGCAACACGGAGCAAATTTCTCCGATCAGTGAACAAGCTGGTGAAATCAGAAATATGGGGAATTATACTGTAACGTACAATTCCCCGGTTTATAAGCTGGATGAACTGAGAAAGGTAAAAGTGAGAAAAAACAGTGAGGAATACACATTCAGCGATCGCTACATGCAGCTTCCAGATTCACTGCCAGAGCGGGTGAGAACCCTTGCGATCAAACTGACTCAGGATCACGACAATATGTTTGATAAGGTGAAAGCGGTTGAGGACTATTTGGGGTCAAATGCGTTCACCTATGAAACAGAAAACGTGACCATTCCTAAGAATGATGAAGATTATGTCGATCAATTTCTCTTTGAAACGAAAATGGGTTATTGTGATAACTTTTCTTCCGCCATGGTGGTGCTCTTGCGCTCGGCCGGCATTCCGGCCCGCTGGGTAAAGGGTTATACGTCTGGCGAATACAAAGAAGCAGGAAACAAAAACGGCAGCATCTACGAAGTGACAAATAACAACGCCCATTCCTGGGTAGAGGTGTATTTCCCGGAACAGGGCTGGGTTACATTTGAGCCGACTAAAGGGTTTACAAATCCGGCTCAATTTACTTCTTCTGAAACAAAGGACTCCGGCAGCGATAACAGCAGCTCGCCGAAGAAAGCAAAAGAGAAACAGAAAGAAGAGAAAAAACAGCCGCAAAAAGAGGAAAAACAAAAGGAAAAGCGGGAGCCAGCTGTTTCTAAAAAGCCGTCCGCTTCGCATACTAATGCCGGTGCAGGCTTGTATGCAGCGCTTGCGGTTCTTGCAGTCCTCTTGGTGGCAGCTGTATTGCTGTATGTTTTCCGCTCATTATGGATTCCTGTTTTCGCCGTGAGGAAATTGAAGCGGCGCAGCGATCAGCACGCGTTTTTTGAGGCATATGACGCGCTGCTGAAACAACTGAAGAGAAAAGGGCTGCCGAAACGAGGCAGTGAAACGCTGCGTGATTATGCAAAACGGATCGATGAAAAATACGACATAGAAGACATGTCAAAGCTGACATTAAGCTATGAAAGGGCGCTTTACAGAAACGAAGATTCTTCAGTGCTTTGGAATGATTCCAGAGAGTTATGGGAAAATTTAATTAAAAGAAGATGGTCTTGACCGCTTATCAACGTGTTGTTAGAATTAGTGAATATTATCGGAGTCTGGGAGCGAGTTGGCCTGACTCCGGCAAACGGCCTTGCCAAAGAGGGCGGAGCGAGCTTCATATCTGTCCTCGTTTTTTTCTGTGTCAAAAAACTTAGAGGAGATTAGGTGACAACCATGACAAAGTTAGTGAATGAAATGATTCTTGTCCTTGATTTCGGCAGTCAGTATAACCAGCTGATTACACGCCGTATCCGTGAATTCGGTGTTTACAGCGAGCTGCATCCACATACATTGACGGCTGAAGAAATTAAAAAAATGAATCCAAAAGGAATTATTTTATCCGGCGGTCCAAACAGTGTGTATGATGAAAACTCTTTCCGCTGTGACGAGAAAATCTTCGAGCTTGATATTCCTGTTTTGGGAATTTGCTACGGCATGCAGCTGATGACTCATTACCTTGGCGGTAAAGTTGAAGCGGCAAGCCAGCGTGAATACGGAAAAGCAAACATCCGCATCGAAGGCACACCTGATTTGTTCAGAGATCTTCCGAATGAACAAGTGGTTTGGATGAGCCACGGCGATTTGGTTGTAGAAGTTCCTGAAGGCTTCACTGTTGACGCGACAAGCCATCACTGTCCGAACTCAGCAATGAGCAAAGCGGACAAAAAATGGTATGGCGTTCAGTTCCACCCGGAAGTGCGCCACTCTGAATACGGCAATGATCTTCTGAAAAACTTTGTATTCGGTGTTTGCGAATGCGAAGGCGAATGGTCAATGGAGAACTTTATCGAAATCGAAATGCAAAAAATCCGTGAAACGGTCGGAGACAAACAGGTTCTTTGCGCGCTAAGCGGCGGCGTTGATTCCTCTGTTGTTGCTGTTTTGATTCATAAAGCGATCGGCGACCAGCTGACTTGTATCTTTGTAGACCATGGTCTTCTCCGTAAAGGTGAAGCTGAGGGTGTTATGAAAACATTCAGCGAAGGCTTTAACATGAATGTGATTAAAGTAGACGCAAAAGATCGATTCTTAAACAAACTAAAAGGCGTTTCTGATCCTGAGCAAAAACGCAAAATCATCGGTAATGAATTCATTTACGTGTTTGATGATGAAGCGGACAAGCTCAAAGGCATCGACTACCTTGCACAAGGTACGCTTTACACAGATATCATCGAGAGCGGTACAGCAACGGCGCAAACGATCAAATCTCACCACAATGTCGGCGGACTTCCTGAAGACATGCAGTTTGAGCTGATCGAGCCGTTAAATACGCTCTTCAAAGACGAAGTGCGCGCGCTTGGCACAGAGCTCGGCATTCCGGATGAAATCGTATGGCGTCAGCCGTTCCCAGGACCGGGACTCGGAATCCGCGTTCTTGGCGAAGTAACAGAAGAAAAACTTGAAATCGTTCGTGAATCAGATGCAATCTTGCGTGAAGAAATTGCAAATCACGGCTTAGAGCGTGATATCTGGCAATACTTCACTGTTCTTCCTGACATCCGCAGCGTTGGTGTTATGGGTGACGCAAGAACATATGATTACACAATCGGAATCCGTGCCGTTACATCAATAGACGGCATGACATCTGACTGGGCACGTATCCCGTGGGATGTGCTTGAAGTCATTTCGACACGTATCGTAAACGAAGTGAAGCACATTAACCGCGTGGTGTACGATATTACAAGTAAGCCGCCTGCGACGATTGAGTGGGAATAAGAATCAATTAATGGAAACCATCTTTTTGGCAATTTTGCCGGGAAGATGGTTTTATTTGTTTATTACGAACAAAATCCGATTTTGTGCGACTATTGTTCGCTTTTTGTATTGTTTTTTCAAAATGAACTTGGTACAATAGACACAGAAATCAAATAAGATGAATTCGTATAATCGCGGGAATATGGCTCGCAAGTCTCTACCAAGCTACCGTAAATGGCTTGACTACGTAAACATTTCTTTCGTTTGATATAAATAAAACACGTTTATTTATTCAAACTGAAATCCGTCTGTAGTCAAGCGTCCCAAAATGTATTGGGACGTTTTTTATTTGGCGTTTTCAGGACAGAATAAATAGCAAAGAGTGAAGGGAGTCAAATAGCTTGAAAAAGTATTTTCAGTTTGATGAGCTGGGCACCAGCTATCGCAATGAAATCATTGGCGGGTTAACGACTTTTTTATCTATGGCATATATTTTGTTCGTCAATCCGATTACGCTTGCTTTGGAGAGCGTGAAAGATTTTCCGGAGGCGCTGAGAATTGACCAGGGTGCAGTCTTTACGGCGACAGCGCTGGCGTCTGCAGCAGGATGTATCTTAATGGGATTAATAGCGAGATATCCGATTGCCATTGCGCCGGGTATGGGGCTGAACGCGTTTTTTGCGTTTTCTGTTGTCCTTGGTATGGGTATTTCATGGCAGGCAGCTTTGTCCGGTGTTTTTATTTCAGGTCTTATTTTCGTTGCTCTTTCTTTAACAGGTTTTCGTGAAAAAATCATCAACGCCATTCCGCCTGAGCTGAAATTGGCAGTCGGTGCGGGGATCGGCCTGTTTATTACATTCGTTGGCTTACAAGGCTCAGGAATCATTACTGCAAATCCTTCTACGCTCGTCACGATCGGAAACATTCACAGCGGTCCTGTGCTGTTAACGATTTTCGGTGTGATTGTCACGGTTATTTTAATGGTGCTTCGCGTGAACGCAGGCGTGTTTATCGGGATGCTGTTAACAGCGATTGCCGGCATGATTTTCGGTTTGGTTCCGGTTCCGACTCAAATTGTCGGCAGTGTGCCGAGCCTTGCGCCGACTTTCGGACAAGCGTGGATTCACCTCCCGGATATTTTCTCTGTACAAATGCTGATCGTTATTTTAACATTCTTGTTTGTCGGATTTTTTGATACAGCTGGTACACTTGTTGCTGTGGCAACACAAGCTGGTTTAATGAAGGAAAACAAATTGCCGCGAGCGGGCCGTGCGCTTTTAGCTGATTCATCTTCGATTGTGATCGGTGCCGTGCTTGGTACGTCTACAACAACTTCTTACGTGGAATCAAGCTCAGGTGTCGCTGCGGGTGCCCGGTCAGGATTTGCCGCAATTGTAACAGGGATTCTCTTTTTACTGGCTACGTTTTTCTCGCCGCTCCTATCAGTCGTTACGTCAAATGTAACAGCACCGGCGCTTATTATTGTTGGTGCATTGATGGTGGCGCCGCTTGGCAAAATCGCTTGGGATAAGTTCGAGGTGGCCGTTCCTGCTTTCCTTACCATGATCATGATGCCGTTAACGTACAGCATTGCAACTGGTATTGCCATCGGATTTATTTTCTATCCGATTACGATGGTGTGCAAAGGAAAAGCCAAAGAGGTTCATCCAATCATGTACGGGCTGTTTGTTGTATTTGTCCTGTACTTTCTCTTCTTAAAATAAGGAATGAAAAACCAGCTGCCGGTGCAGCTGGTTTTTTTGTTGCAAAAGA
>NZ_JAVAXX010000139.1:0-16427 GCF_042709275.1 Bacillus sp. LR_5
GAAAAACAAGCATATAACAATATGCTTGTTTTTCTTCTACATATAGTAGCTAATTCCTTCAAACTCTGACTCCATATTCAGCCTCTTAGATCTTAAACGTGGTTGAACTATTACATTCACGTTATCTATAACAGCAAACTATAATTCTTTTGAGCAACATCACAGTAAAAAACGTGTTCCATTATTTGTTTGCTCGGGCCTTATTCAACCTTTTTGAGATGCGGTATCCAGCAACATAATGTATAATTCTTCCTATCTACTTGCAGGAGGCATTACATCATGAAAATTAGAGTTACTGGAATTTTAGTTGGTTTTACTTTATTTATTACTGGTATTCTTTTGCCAGAAGCAAAATTTGATTACCCTCAGTGTATTAGTTTTGCTGGAGCTTTTATAGCATCAACATCTATTGGAAGTCTCATGAAACTCAAAAAGCAATCGGCAACTAACTAACTTTTGAATGTCTCCTTCCTAGAAAGAGGCAGGGGGCACGAAACGGGCACTGTTTTTCGGCGAGTGCCTTCTACAAAATAGAGATATAAAGTGTTTTTCATTCATCTAAAAATACAGAAAAGAAGGTAAGCATGGAAAATATAAAAGACGAAACCAAGAAAATAAAAAAGGATTTCAATCCAAAAGACGCTGTTTTCGTATTCTCTTCTTTTACATTCATTTGCGTGGCTATCATTTTTATGCTAATGGTTTATGATGTACTCACGATTCAAAATTTCCTGTCATTCGATAAACCAATCAGAATGATACTGCATGTATTTATTGCTTCATTTGCTCTGCTTTTGTTTGGTGTAATTTTATCGCTTTCCATTCCCTCCAAATATATTGACGATACAAACAAGAGCTATCAAAATTATTCACTGTTAAGTATTGTTGCCTTTATGTTTGCAGGTGCGTTATTTGAAGAACTTTTGTTCAGGGGAACTATTCAAAATTTGCTTTTTATATTCATAGAGAACCAATGGATTGCAATTATAACTGCCACTCTAATTTTCTTAGGTTTTCATATCCAATACTTTCAAAAGCCTATGATGCTCATAAATATAAGCATCCTAAGTTTGACTTTCGGGTGGATATATTTTGACACGAACAATATTTTAGTACCTTTTGTTGTACATTTTCTAATGAACTTAGGCATAACGCTTTTATTTAAATACAATATATTACGGATGAAAAGATAACGCATATAACTTAATTTATTGATATTTAGGCCTTGATTAACTTTTAATTAAGGTTTTTTTACACATCCTCGACATTTCAGCGTATCTATTTTTTCAATGCACACACTAATTATTGCTTCTTTCGAATCTTTTTTGTTTTTAGGAATCCGAAGAGTTCGAGTAACTAGTAATACTTAGAGTTACGGAAAATTACTAATCCTTTAATCCCTTTCCATCGAGAATTTTTTGCAAATATTTTTCGACTCTCGATTCTCGGGTTTTGGATTGTTTGGCTTGAGAAAAATAAAGAGTGTATGCTCTTTGCCGTCCCGGGGTCAATGCTTCAAAAGCAGTTTTCAAGGCAGGGATTTCATCGAATTTATTTTGAAGTTCTTCAGGAATTTTATATTCTGTATTCTTTTTTAAATCCACTTCCAACCCGGCTTTTTCAACTTCAATGGCCTCATGAATATAGGCTTTCAAGATCGTTTCCATTTCATCAATTTCCTGAACATTGGTAAACCGAATCTGGCGTGCCGCCTGTACATTCTCCGTTTGTTGGATGAGAATCCCATGGGCATCTTGTAACAAGGCACCTTTGTGAAACAGAAGCGCACAATATTCTTTAAATCCATGTATTAAAACGATGTTCTTATTATTAAGCGTGTAGCAAGGATGCTTCCACTTAAATTCTTCGGTCAGCTCACAGTCAAGAACGATAGCTCTCAACTTCTCATATTCTTCCTTCCACTTTTTCGCTTTACTTAAAAATTCATCAACCTTAAGATTCGTTCTGCTATTTGTCATGAAGGAATTCCCCTCTTTCCAGGCATTTTTAATAAAGGTTTAATGGTTCGTCATACATTTACGTGAATTAACACTAATGAAGCCCAGTCAGTTTTATTTTTGACATCTCGGTATTTATTTTATTCTTCTATAGGTTCCTTCTCTTATTATTCAATAGATTAAGCTTAAAGTGGAGATGATGCAACAACAAAAAATATCAAGGGCTATATCCATGTCCATAACATAAAAAGAGAAGGCTCATATAGCCTTCTCACCTTGTTTTATTATTTCACTGACAATCTGAAAAAATAACAATTCGATTATCATGTAACTTTTTTATTCTTGCCAACGCATAAGGTTACTGCAACACTAGCTATACTGACTAAAGTTCCTGCAACAGAAACAAGAATTGTCAAAAAGCCATTGGGAATAAGAAATCCAATTGGAATGAGTCCCAGAAAAGTTAAAACGATAAAACATTGATATACTCCTGAAATTATTCTTACAACCAAGTTACCAAAAAAGGACATGGCTAAAGGAGGGATGAATAAAAATATAACGATCCCAATTGAGATCATTAAAATAATAGGCTCATCAAATGAAATGACATGATCTCCAGGTGAATCTTTACCAGCTACTAGTAAAACAATGATAGACATAATCAGTGTAAGAAAAACCAAAGAAAACCTTTTTAACAACGTTATAACTCCTTTTTCAAATGTACTAAAAACGGGTATCCTGCTTTTTTTCAATTTCCATAACCATTTTATGTTATTCACTGCAGAATATGAATGCAATTCTATTTTTCATTAATTCTTCTAGTGAATTCTGTATTTTTCGCTTATTTTCATTATCCAAGCAATATCAATTCGTTTACATTGCCTCTTGACAACCTCACTCTCTTTTCGCCAAATTAAGTATTGGAACCTTTATCTAACAATATAACAATTTAATGGAAATTAGGCAATTTAGAACTTACATCACTGCTAGATCAATAGGAGCAAAAGAAATTTCAAAATAAACAACTGAATAATTGTTGCAGTATGCACATGTCTTTATAGAATGTTTAAAAAACCTGTACAAATACAGGTGAAGAACTTACTTTATTTCATATGAGTTATCCTGCAAAACGGTGCACGGAATGTCGGGTAGATACATTTCACTCCTGTTATTCTTTTGTTAAAGGAGGTCAAATAAATGGATTCGCTTAAAAGGATGAATAGAGCATTAAAGTATATTGAAGAAAACCTCACAAATGATATTGATTTTAAAGAAGTAGCAAAGCTTGCTTTCTGCTCTGAATATCATTTTAAAAGGATGTTTTCCTTCCTTGCAGGTATTTCATTATCGGAATATATTCGTCGCAGACGTCTTACTCTTGCAGCTTTTGAACTGAAAGACAGCAATGTAAAAGTGATTGACATTGCAATAAAGTACGGTTATAACTCACCAGATTCTTTTGCGCGGGCATTCCAGAATTTACATGGCATAAACCCATCAAAAGCCAGACTTAATGGCCATTCCCTTAAAGCCTATCCACGAATGACCTTCCAGCTATCAATCAAAGGAGGAAATGAAATGAATTACCGTATTGAAGAAAAAGAGGCATTTCGCATCGTTGGCATTAAAAAAAGAGTTCCTATTATTTTCAATGGGATTAATCCGGAAATTGCATCTATGTGGGAAAGTTTAGATGAAAAAGCAATAAATAAACTAAAAGAGCTTTCTAATGTAGCACCATCAGGACTCATTAGTGCATCCACGAATTTTTCTGAAGGTCGGATGGAGGAGAATGGAGAGCTTGATCACTATATTGGCGCAGCCACAACGAAACAGTGTCCAGATAACTTATCACGGCTTGAAGTTCCTGCCTCAACGTGGGCTGTATTCGAAGCAATCGGACCATTTCCGAATACACTGCAAGACGTATGGGGACGCATTTATTCCGAATGGTTTCCATCATCAAATTATGAACAAATAGAAGGTCCAGAAATACTGTGGAACGAGCATAAGGATGTAACATCGCCATCTTTTAAAAGTGAAATTTGGATACCGGTTTCAAAAAAGTAATATATTTTACGATGAAGTAAGAGGAATTGAAGGGTCTTTAAGGAAGGGGCTAATCCCTTCCTCTTTATGCACCAACTCGATCTGCGGCAATTTTGAAAAGCGCTGTCTGCATCTTCAAAGTGAGTAAATATTGAGAATTCGGCTGATCTTCATTTATCATCTCCCCTTTTTTATGTTTCATCTCGCCTCAATGCTCATATGATACTAATCATTTGATAGCTCTTCATTTCCACGGATAATGAAAATATCAGGTGATCTCCTATGAACCTAGGTCAGAATATCTGTCTGTAAGCTTCCTATCTTTTTTTCTCCTCTATAATGAAAAAAGAACTTTTTTAGGCTCTTTTTAATCACGATTTTCCTGAATAAAATTGGTTAGCACCTATTATTAGAAATCATCCACTCTTTTTCTCACTTTCTTACTTAGCTTAAAACCGAATCTATTTATATACTCTTCATTTTTAGCCATGATTTGATAAGCTTCGATTATTGGCAAGGTGCGAATTAAAATGTACGCACCAGTAGCGATCAAAACCACACAAACCGGATAGTAGGAATTGAAACCTGAGACTATATGTTTTCTTTCCAGAAAAAAAGGAATTCCGCCTGCTACAATTGAACAAACACCAGCAACCATGACAGCAGCATACCGTCTTTTCATATCTTTATATTTTACTGTCAGTTCTTTATGATGATTTTGGTCAAAAATCAGAGCTTCTTTCTTGAGTACCTTGTATTTATCTTCTACCGTAATCAATCCTGTCACAATAGCCCCAATGCCGAGTACAGCTATGATCATGATAAGGAGTGTATAGATGGCTGGTTCTTGTTTAAAAACCAAATAAGGGACAGTGGATAAAATAAGCAGGCTCAGTCCGAAAGAAACATATTTGGAAACTTTGCGCTCATGCAATAAAAAGCCATCTGCCATTTCCCTGCTTACATAATATCCTTCTTTATTGTCACGATGCGGCTCAACAGAATCTTTTAACAAATAATCAATTGACACTTCAAAAATGTTTCCAATCATTAAAAGTTTCTCGGTTTCAGGAAACCCTTGCCCATTTTCCCATTTGCTAATCGCCTGCCTTGTCGTGTTTACTTTTTCAGCTAAAGCTTCCTGAGACAGTCCTTTTTCTTTTCGTAACTTAAAAAGTTTTTCACCAAATGTCATAGTTTAGAACTCCTTTGCTTTGATGACTACATTTTATGAAAACAACGCTCCCCGTTCTATCTTCCAGCAAATGCACTTTGTCAACTTACGGTTGCAACGATGTTATACATTGTTGTTTATTCCTGTTCAGACCATGTCTTGAACAAAAAAGAGTAAATGTTTTCAAAAATAAACATCCAATTCCTTTTTATTCTTTAGTATAGATAAACAACTCATTATTTTCCACTTTTTATCGATTCCCCTTAACTTGTGATGTTCACTCCTAGTTATTTCATTCGTCCAAAGAAACATAAAAAAAACCAAGGATCTATAACCCTTGGTTTCATTGATACGGCTAAGAGGACTTGAATTTCCACGGGATTGTCCCCACCAGGCAATTCATGGGTTCTTAAGAGCTTTACTGAAGCAAAGCCCCTTTTATACCGTGTGATTTTTTGACGCACCCAGGCCGAATATGAACAGCAGAATGCTGACCATAAGCAACAGTAATATTGGGAAGTTCCAGCTTGCCGTGACGTCATGGAGCAAACCAAACAATGTCGGTCCTGTTGCAGCCAGCAAATATCCAACAGATTGCGACATACCGGACAAAGAAGCCGCATCGGAGGCATCTTTCGTCCGCAAGCTTAAAAAGATCATAGCCAAACTGAACGCACATCCCCCAGCAAACCCGAGTAAAATTGTCCATAACAAAATCAGTGCATTATCGCCGAAATAAAGGCCACCCAATGAAACAAAAAATAGGACAGTCATCATGACAACCAATAAACGCTGATTCTTCATGCGTCCCGCAACGATCGGTACGATGAATGATACGGGAAGCGAAGCGAATTGAAATAGCGATAGCATCCAACCAGCGCTGTCTTCACTCAAGCCCCGGCTTGCCATGATTTCAGGTAACCAAGCGATCAAAACATAGAAAAGCAGAGACTGCAATCCCATAAAAAGTGTAATCATCCATGCCAGCGGTGAACGCCACAGATTTCGCCGCGTCGACGTACCGCTAGTAGTTATCATGGCTGACGCGTGACTCGCCCGCACTTTAGGAAACCAGAATAGTGCGGCTACCAGAGCGAGCAGGCCCCAGATTCCAAGTGCGCCATTCCAGCCAAAACCGAGATTGCGGGCGAGCGGGACACTTACACCGGAGGCTATCGCACCGCATAAATTCATCGACACTGAATACAGCCCTGTCATAAGACCGACATTATGAGAAAAATCCCGTTTAACAAGACCTGGAATTAGCACGTTGCACACCGCAATCGCGAGCCCAAGCAAAACGGTGCCTGCAAATAAAGGAACTGTTGCGGTCAGCGAGCGGACAGCAATACCTGCCATGAGAAGAACCAATGCATAAAGTATGATCCGTTCCATCCCGAAGCGGCGCGCCAAGATAGGCGCGAAGGGGGAAAGAAGCGAGAAAGCAAGCAACGGCAATGTCGTGAGCAAGCCTGCCGCGGTATGCGATAATCCAAGGGACTCGCGAATCGATCCTACCAGTGGGCCTACCGACGTTAGCGGTGACCGCATCGTCAATGATATAAGGACGATGCCTATGATGATCGGCCAACTCAATGAGAGCGGACGCTTTAACCCAGTTGGTTTGGTATCACTTTGTACGCTCATGGACGCTCCCCCTCTTCAACAGCGATAACATCCTTCGATTCCTGGATATAACGATGAACTGCTTCCACGGCACGATCTGCGTCCTGACCGACAATCGCTTCGACCAGTTGTCGGTGCATTTCCAAAAAATCCGTATCGACTTCAAAACTAGTCAGGCTTGTAATCGAATCTTGTAACGCTTCAGCGATATGGTTGTATATTTCGATCAGTATTTCATTATGCGACGCCTTGACAATGCTTTGATGTAGACGGATATCCGCCGTTACAAAGTCATCAATGTTACCGAGTTCTGCCGCTGCCTCGCAGCGTTCCAGTTGGAGAAGAAGTTCGCGGGCCTCGTCGTCGGTTCTGCGTTGTGCAGCAAGATGGGCCCCCTCACGTTCGAGAGCATACCGAACTTCTAATGTTTGCAACGTATCGGTACGCGAAATGCGTTTTTTCAACACGACTCCCAAAGCACTTGAAGAGCAGACATAAGTTCCGTCACCTTGTTTCGTCTTCAAGAGTCCTGCATGTATCAATGCCCGAATTGCTTCCCTTAATGTATTGCGGCTAACATTCAACTCGTTCATCAACTCCGGCTCGGCCGGAATGCGCATCCCGACACCCCACTTGCCTGATTCGATCAAACTTTCCATTTGTAGAGCGACTTGCTCAACCAGCGTCTGCCGGTTTGTTTTCTGAAGCATGTGTTTATCCTCCTGTAAAGCACTTATCAAACATAGGATGTTTGGTTAATCGGTATTTTATCACGCCTCTGAAATTAAGACAAGAAAATAATAAGCCAATGAAAGGGGCAGGGAATCTTGCTGCTCATGTAAAGATATTGAATTTAACAGCAATACAGAAATCCCTTACAAAAAAGATACCTAAAAAGGAGATTTAATAACTCATTTTCAATGAAAAACTGATTGATGTTAATTAGTCGGGTTTCAGGATATACACGGACCATTGCCCTTTCCTTTATTGGGAATCCGACACGTTCCCTATTGTTTTTGCTTGATCTGATTTTCTAAAAAAAGTTATTGACAACGAAAAATTGATCATGTTATTATTAAAATTTTGATATTCCACCTCCATATATGGTAATCTTAAGAAGGTTACCATACATGGAGGTGGATGATATGTTTCAAATTGGCGATAACATTGTTTATCCAATGCACGGAGCAGGTATAATTGAAGCCATAGAAGAAAAAGAAATCTTAGGGAAAAAACAACAGTATTATGTCATAAAGATGACGATTAGTAATATGCAAGTTATGATTCCAACGCGTAAAATATTGAGCTCAAGTATACGACCAGTTACTGATATACGTGCATTAAAACACATTATACACATTTTTCAGCATGGAGAATCAGATAGGTTACTGCCGTGGAAGCAAAGGTATATAGTAAACACGAACAAAATAAAAACGGGTGAAATACAAGAAGGCGCTGAAGTTGTACGTGATTTACTGCGTATGAAGAAAGAAAAAGCACTTAATGCAAGCGAAAAAAAAATGTTGGATAATGCATATGAATTTTTGATTAGTGAACTGGAAGTAATTAAAGGAATCACTGAAAAACAAATAAAAAGTTTTTGTTAAGGTTAATTATAGAGAATGTATCGCATGAAAATCCCGAATTTTTCGATAATATCACGATAAAAAGTAAAGCCATTTCAAAAACGTTCAACTTCTTCAACTTACTAATAAAACATTAACCTCTTTTGTTATTCCTACAATCTAATCCATTTTTATTATTTACATTTTTTCTACAACATTTGAAGTTTTATCAAAAAAACTCGATGAAATAGTCACTTGATGTTTGTAATCCTGATTCACACTGGCACGGACAAGGAGCCGTAAGGATGGAAGAGAGGTAGGGCTTTCATTGTTTTAGGTATCTCTAAGTGATTATTTCTTGTAGATAAAACATTCAATTTCCACTCTATCTTTAAGAATTTCTTATATCCACTGCGACAGTGAATAGTAATTGTGTATCTTCTTTTCATAAAAGAGATACACGGGTTGTTAACATCTAAATATATGGCCACAATAAAAAAATGACGAAGTTCTAGAACTAGAAATCATTTTTATGATTCATTTAATCTTGTAGTTAAATTAACGGGCAGGTTAGTGAAAAAAGAATGAATAAAATGCAGTTGCATTCGAAAAGAAAAGTAATTAATTTATATACATTCCGCATATTGTCAATCCAGTATGTTATACTGTAAACAAACCTTTGAAGTTTTAAATCTTTTTCTATTACCTTGTAGCATCTCCCTACTCGAACGTTGAGTAGGGTTTTTTATTGAGTATTAAGAGAACATAAAAAAAACAGGCCCTATAGAAAGAGCCTGTTTGTATAAACGATTGAAGATTAAGCAATTTTTTGAACGTTAGCAGCTTGAGCTCCACGAGCACCTTGCTCAACGTCAAACGTTACTTTTTGACCTTCGTCTAAAGATTTGAATCCGTCACTTTGGATTGCAGAGAAGTGTACGAATACATCGTCTCCGTTTTCACGTTCGATGAAGCCAAAACCTTTTTCTGCATTAAACCATTTCACTGTACCTTGTTCCATTTTTGTTGCCTCCTAGTGTGTAACCACACAGTGTATACTATCCTTGCCCAAAGTATCATCAAGACGAAAAGTCAATATTCATACTATCCTTTACACCGAACAAAAATAATTCTTCTTTATCATAACACGAAACGGAAATAACTGCAAATTAATATTGTCGTTTTATTCATGGCATTATTTGTTAAACATATGGATGCCAGTGCGAATAAGAGGCCTATTAATAACTATGGTTTGAAAACACTGTGAAAATGAATCACGAGTGTCTTCAAACCTTTTTTTTGCTTAATAGTACTTCATTAATGACTGTCAAAAAGCTCAGCTGTTTCTTGTTCAAGTAAAAGATAATCTTTTAAAGGCAGGGCTGTTCACTTGTAAAACTTTGTTACTGCAGATGTTTCCAAACAGTCACTCATGGATATCCCCATTACTTCATTATCACTTTCCAAAACCTTTTCACCTCAAACAATCAATGTTCACGATCTAAATAAATCGATTCCCATAGGGGAGCAGTGAGCGAGTTTGGCCCGATAAAGAGCCGGGTATAATCTTCATACACCATTTGTATCCCGGCTGGCTCTGCTAATAAAGATGTAATTGAACTGGAAATCAGTTTATCATTTCCAATAATTTTCACAGATAGATGGGAAGAATACTTATCATATATGTGGTGTATGACGTTGGGCCTTCAAAGGCTATAAAACGTTTTCTACACTTAGAAGATCAACAGGGAAGGAGAAACTTTTAAAAATGAAAGAACAAAACCTAAGGACTTTGAGAAAACTGGTTACACCTTATGAAAAGTCCGATTTACAAAAAAGTATTTGTCAAATCATTAACACATTGGTTCCATTTATCCTTTTATGGTATTTGGCATATAAGAGTTTGTCGATTTCTTATTTCTTTACATTAGCGGTTTCTGTCGTTGCGGCAGGTTTTTTAGTAAGAACCTTCATCATCTTTCATGATTGCTGCCACTATTCCTTTTTTAAGAACAGAAAGGCGAATCGAATCCTTGGAACAATAACAGGAATTCTGACTCTGCATCCCTTTGATCATTGGGCACACGACCATTCTGTCCATCATGCAACAAGCAGCAATCTGGACAAACGTGGTACAGGCGATATTTGGGTACTGACCGTTGAGGAATATAAGAAAGCCTCAACTAAGACAAAAATAAAGTACCGTTTGTACAGAAATCCGTTTGTTATGTTTATGATTGGGCCGATTTACGTCTTCGGGATTACCAATCGTTTTAATCGTAAAGGGGCAAAACGCAAAGAACGGATGAATACGTATGTAACGAACCTGGGGATCGTCACTTTGGCAGCACTTTTATGTTGGGTTATTGGCTGGCAAAACTTCCTGCTGGTTCAGGTGCCCATTTTTATGATATCAGGATCTCTCGGAATTTGGATGTTTTATATTCAGCACACGTTTGAGGATTCTTATTTTGAAGAAGATGAGCATTGGGAATATGTAAAAGCAGCAGTTGAAGGGAGTTCTTTTTATAAGCTACCAAAAGTTATGCAATGGCTAACAGGAAATATCGGTTTCCATCATGTTCATCATTTAAGCCCGAGAGTCCCAAACTATAAGCTTGAAAAAGTGCATAACAACACTGAACCATTGCAAAACGTTCCGACCATTACACTGGCAACAAGTCTCAAGTCGTTAAAGTTCCGCCTATGGGATGAAGAAGGCAAAAAATTTGTTGGTTTTAGCCACTTAAAAAAAGCTTCTAAAGGCCAAGTATCAGCGCGGCTAACAACAGATTAAATAAACTCCCCATAATCGATGAAAGGGACAGTGTATCTTGCAGAATAAAAGTGCAGACTCGCGCAACGGTTTTGTGCAGAGGTCAGCACTTTTTTAGTGACTCGACAATGTGGTACATTTGTTGCCGTATTTTCCGCAAAAAAATAATACCAAAGGTGATTAAACCCTGGGTATTATTGGGATGCGGCCGAGAGGACTTGAACCTCCACGGGTTATTCACCCACTTGGCCTTAGAATAATCAATACATACTCATTTGATTTCATAAAAAAGTTGCCAATTAAGGAACATCATAATTGACAACTCAATGCTTACATGTTCTATACTTTTTTCAAAAAAGGGCTCTTGTTATTAAAATGCTTGGGATCTACATCACAGATAAAAGGGTAACTAGTGCTAAAATAGCTGGAAGTCCTTGTTTCACAATAATTGATTTATTTGATGTGAAACCTCCGAAAATGGCTGCTACTACCACACAAATTACGAAAAATAATTGAACCATATAGCCAATTGGATTGAGCCCAAGTATAAGTCCCCAAATGAGACCAGCAGCTAGAAATCCATTATATAAACCTTGGTTTGCAAACATAACGGCTACGTTTCGATCTCCTTCTAAATGCCTTGGCAATTTGAACGCGCGTTTTGCCGCCTTTGAATCAATAAAAAACATTTCAAGGATCATAATGAATAAATGTTCTAATACTACGATCCCTACTAAAATAGTTGCGATTATTTCCACATTATTCTCTCCCCTATACTCCCTAATATTAGTTTTATATTTTTGAACTAAGGAGACGATATGACATATACTTGGACGGCTGCTTTAAGGAGTAGACATTTATGTCTACTCCTTAAAAATTATTTTTGACTAACCATCAACTTACACCCAAGAGCAATAAATACTGTTCCAGAGACTTTATTGAGAATATTATTAAATTTATTGTTGTCTTTAAGTGTTTTTGTGGCCATAGTTGAAAAGTACGTGACTAAAATGTACCACAATAAAGCTATAACGGCGAAGATGCTCCCTAAAATAAGAAATGACAATGATACAGTCGACCCTGATGTTGATGCAAACTGAGGCAAAAACGATAAATAGAACAGAATGTTTTTAGGGTTAGCGATGTTTGTAATAACCCCCTGGATATAATGTTTTTTAAGCGTCTCGTTAGCTGCATCCTTTAAAGTTATTCCGTCATTTTTCTTAAGAAGTGCTTTCATTCCAATGTAGATTAAATATAGCCCTCCCACAAGTTTTATAGCAGTAAACAGAACAACCGACTTAGCTAAGATAATAGATAATCCAACAGTAGCAAGTATTGTGTGAACAAAAGCACCGGTAGCAATTCCAGCAGATGCAGCAAAACCACTTGCTCTGCCATTTGAGATACTTCTGCTTAATACAAACACAGCGTCTATGCCAGGAGCAGCTATAAAAACAAATGATGACAATACAAACAAAAAAAGATCATGAATTCCAAACATATATTTCAACTCCTAAAATTCCACATTCCATCTACGAAAATTTCAATAACTAAATTTCAACGAATCAAATTTTTTGAACAACTCCATGCTAGGAACTCATAACAGTTTTAAAAACCTTTTCCGCCAATCCTCTGCGAGAGCATCGATTTTCAATATTTCTTCAATTGATTTTTTATCCTCTTTTTGATGAAAAAGAACTTGTGTGGCAGAAAGTACAGATATTTCACATGGGTCCTTTTCAACAAGCTCTATTTCTGAACTAGACTCAATCGTCCCTTCTTTTAGCACCCGAAAAAAATAACCGGTTAGACATGTTTCAACCACTTTCTTCAGAAAATCTCTCTCTTCATTGTATTTCGATATAGTTGCACATGGCACTCTTCCTTGTGTTACCTGAATGATGGTACTACCTATTCTATACACATCACCTATACAAACCTGTTCTTCCAACATGCCTGTTGCAGTAATGTTTTCTCCAAAAATAGGCGGAGTCATTTTTTTATTAAACATTCGTTCCCAATGAGAATAATGCTCAAATGGATATAAACATACTGCTCGATCAACACCACCGTGGAACTTGTGGTTAGCAACATCATCACCAACGAAACCGGATTTTTTCAGCTCAATAGATGATACAGTAGACTTACCTATCGCGGACATTTCTTTTCTATTATTCCAATCATATTCATTAGGTTTTCCAACAGCTAAATGAATAATTTGTCTATTCATGATACCCCTCCAATCGCCATTTGTTGATCTGAGTTAGTTTGTCCTGTATTCAAAACAAATCAAGGTCTCCACTAGTTAATTTGAATGAAATACAGTTTCTTTAAGAGCACTAATAAAAGCATGAGTTGCAGTACTCAAATATTTATCTTTTCTATAAACAACTCCAATTTCACGAGAAAGATTAGATATTAAAATTGGAATGATTCTTATATTAGGATGATTAAGGTACTCTAAATAAGGTTTAGGAAGTATTGTTACTCCTACCCCTTTAATAACAATATTAATTAAAGATTGCATGGTTGTAATTTCAAAAATCGGCTTAGGAAAGAACCCTAAGTCTTTACAAGCTTCATCTATAAGTTTCCTAATAAAATACTGTTGAGGGAGTAAAATCGAGGGTGTTGTCTTTAGCACCTCTACATCTAACATTTCCTGATTCTCTAACGGGTGACCTTTAGGCACTGCAAAAGCCATTTCCTCTGTGGATAAAGAAATTGATTCTAATTCATCGCCTTTCATAGGTAAGAATACAATCCCCAAATCCAACTTATTTTCTATGAGTTGTTTGTGAATGTCCCCAGTGCGCAGCCCAAAAACGGATATCTTCACACCAGGGTATTTTTGGTGAAAATTCAGTAAAGTAGGCGTGATAAGGTAATCCTCGACTGTCAACAAAGTTCCAACCAAAATTGTCCCTCTTTGAAGCCCATTCAATTCATCTATTGAGGTTTTAGCCTGTTCTACCTCATAAAAAATTTTGCGAGTATACTTTAAGAGAAGCTTTCCTGATTCAGTAAGTGCTGTTTTTTTACCAATACGATCGAATAAAGGAGTGCCAATTTCATGTTCCAATAATCTAATTTGTTGACTTAAAGAAGGCTGAGAAATTCCTACTTTTTCAGCTGCTCTTGTAAAATGAAGTTCTTGGCATACTGCATAGAAATATTCAAGTTGTTTTAATTCCATCTAGTGCCTCCTTTAGGAAATGAATAGATACAGTTTGAAAAGGGGCATAAGAGTGTACAATTATGCACCTGTTCTACTTTTTTTAGTCTGTCTCTATTATAGTGACTTTAAACTCGATCCCTTGATGGGTACATATTCGTTTTTCGCTGCCCCTATACCCGAGATCAAAACAATAACTGAAGTAAAAACTAACATAAGTAAAGAAACAGTCCAATTATGTGTAATGTCGTGTAACCATCCAAATAAAACAGGCCCTATAGCAGATAGAAGATAACCTAAAGATTGAGCCATACCTGAAAGTTCAGCTGCCTCGTTAGCATTTTGAGTACGCAGACTAAAGAACATCATAGCTAAACTAAATGCAAATCCAATTCCGATTCCAATTATGATCATCCATAAAGGCATAAGGAGTTTATCCCCATATATGATAGCAACAAACCCAAAAATTAGTAGAGAAGCAGATGCAGCTACTAATAACCGCTGGCTTTTTAAACGTCCAGCTAAAATAGAAACGAGAAATGTTACAGGAAGCATAGCAAGTTGCATTAAAGACAACGTCCAGCCAGCTTCATGAGTGTTTAACCCTTTCTCTTCAAGAATTTCAGGTATCCATGTAATCACTGTGTAGAAAATGAAAGATTGAAACCCCATAAATAACGTAACATTCCAAGCTAGCTTTGAACGCCATAAGCTTATTGCTTTAACTTCCTCCCTAGTTTTTTCAACCTGAACAGACTTTTGTTGATATTGCAGTTGTGGTAGCCAAATGAAAATGGTGAGCAGAGATAAAAGTCCCCAACATCCAAGCGCTCCTGACCACCCCAAACCCAAAGATGACGAAATGGGAATACTTATACCAGAGCCAACAGCTCCAAATAAATTCATAGATACTGCATAAAGTCCTGTCATCATACCTATTTTCTTCATAAAGTTATATTTGATAAGACTGGGTAATAAAACATTGCAAATGGCAATAGATGATCCGATTAAAACAGTTCCTATAAATAATGTTTCTTTTCCAACAAAAGAACGTACACCAATCCCAATTGTTAATATCACTAAGGAAATCAATAGGGTTAACTCCATACCAAAACGCCGAGCTAAATTGGAAGCAAAAGGGGATAAAAATGCAAAAGCAAGTAAAGGTATTGTGGTTATGACTCCTGCCAGTGTATTAGAAATCCCCAAGTCATCACGAATTGCAGCTACTAGCGGACCAACTGATGTTAGTGAGGCTCTAAGGTTTGCACCAATTAGGATGATACCTATGATAAGCCATCCTATCCTAGGCTTTAAATCCAACCGCGATTGTCCTACGTAATTTGTTAATTGTGAATTACCCATGATCAATATTGACCCTCCGTATAACCCAATGACACCTTTAAGTTGCAATATATTTACTGCTTCAACTACACTTGTGTTTCATCAATATAATAAGATTACAAGCAGTGAAATCGTTACTGGTTTGTAAGTATATAAATACTAAATCACTCTTATAATCAATTAATTGGGGAACGACATGGCCCTACTTTTATTCCCAAAGAGTTATAGTGATTCTTTATATTCATTATTGCTTGACCGCTTGTAACTTCAATAATTAAATCGTTTAATTTCCTAAGATCAACTGGTTTATTCAAAATTAATTGATTAAATAGTTGTTTAATCTCCTTTGGATATACATTCCCAACCATACTGGACAGCCCATTACAACCATTAAGTATTTTTTCCGGAAGATTGATATCACCACCAGCGAACATCACAAAGTCATCCGGTAAGTTTGTACTTGAATGACGTTTGGCATCGCTCTCTTCTTTAAGTCCTACAAGATTTGAATGTTTTTGATTGATAAGAGTTTCAAATGATTCAGCACTTAGCTCAAATCCTGTTCTAAAAGGATTATTATAAAGCACTACATTTTTAGTTGTGTGTTGCAGCAACTCATTAATATAGCTAATGGCCTGTTTCTGAGTTGGTTGAATATAAGGTGGGAACTGAATTAGAATTGCGTCAAAGACAGAATCCTCAAGCTCCTTAATTAGTTTTATTGCATCTTTGGTTCTTGTTGCTGACACACCAAACA
>NZ_JAVAXX010000014.1:0-60316 GCF_042709275.1 Bacillus sp. LR_5
TATGTTAGGAATCATTATTTCTTGCTTATTCTTGCTTCATACAGAACCACATATTCCGCTGTTTCTATGTGTTATCATGCTTTCAGCTGCCGGTTTATGGTTCGGTTTTTCCTGGAAGTCCTTAGAAAAAGGGATTACAGATGGGATCAAGAACAGCGTACAGCCAATTATCGTTCTGGCGCTGATCGGCATCTTAATCGGCGCTTGGATGTACAGCGGCGCAATACCGTCCGTAACGGTTTATGTCCTTTCCTTTATTGAACCCAGCCACCTTCTTTTGACTGCTTTGTTTTCCTGCATGATCATCAGCACGCTTGTCGGCTCAAGCCTGACAACTGTGAGCACGATTGGGGTCGCGCTGATCGGAGTGGCGAGCGCGGCCGGCGTTCCGCTTGAATGGACGGCAGGCGCGGTCATATGCGGCGCATGCTTTGGTGATAAAATGTCGCCGATGTCGGACACAACCAATTTTGCCGCCGGCATAGGCGAAATACCAATCTTTGAACACATTCGCCATATGATGGGCACTACTATTCCGGCTTTGCTCATCACCGTCGTACTGTTTTACTTTCTCGGTTTATCTGTGTCAGCGGACACTGCTTCAACCGATGATATTCAACATGTCATAACCGGAATCAAGGATGCCGCAAACGTAACGCCGTGGGCGCTTCTTTCACCGCTCTTAGTCGTTTTGCTGGCGGTTAGGCGTGTGCCCGTGATTCCCGTGCTGACTGCCGGAATTATTTCCTCGGGAATTTTGACTGCTATTTTTGTACCTGACAGCAGCCTGCAGGCGTTTATGACAGCTTTGCAAAATGGCACGACGTTCGAAACTGACAATGAGGCCGCCGCTAAAATTATCAACAGAGGCGGACTGCAATCCATGATGGGCTCAGTCTCGCTCATTATGATTGCTTTTGCACTCGGCGGGCTGATGGAGAAAATCGGATTGATTTCCGCGCTATTGGAAGGTGTTATGAAAGGCATCCGCTCAAAAGGCCAGCTGATTGCGGCAACTGTCTGTTCAAGCATCGGCATCAATTTGGCAACCGGAGAACAGTATCTTTCAATATTAATACCGGGACAATCATTTAAAACCTTATACGACAAACAAAACATCCAGCGAAAATTTCTTTCCAGATCCTTAGAGGACGGCGGGACATTAATGAATCCGTTGATCCCTTGGGGAGTATGCGGTGCTTTTATGGCGAGCGCACTTGGTGTTCCCGTCATAGACTATATCCCGTTTACGTTCTTCCTCTATATATCGCCGATGATCTCAATTTTGGTTGGATTTATTAAAAAATAAAAAGAGCTCCGCGTGCAAAGCGGGCTCTTTTTTTATGTTTCATTATGAAATGCTTGCTGAATGCTGAATGCTTTCTTGAAAAGCAGCCTGAAGCTGTTTTGTCACCGGTCCGGGTTCACCGCTTCCGACCGATTCTCCATCTAGCGTCACGACTGGAATGATCTCTGCCGTCGTTGACGAAATAAAGATCTCTTCCGCCTGTCTCAGTTCTTCCTCACTGACAGGCGTCTCTTCAAGCTCGATCCCGTTCTTTTTAATAAGCCCTAAAATATTCATCCGTGTAATTCCATTGAGAATGAGCCGATTAGCTGGATGCGTTCGCACCGTCCCATTGATCACAACATAAACGTTAGAGGATGTACCTTCCGTAACAGTGCCGTCTCTTAGTAAAATCGTTTCAAATGCTCCTGCTTCATAGGCTTTTTGCTTGGTCATAACATTATACAGTAAATTCAGACTCTTAATGTCGCATCTCAGCCAGCGAAGATCCTCATCTGTAATGGCTGCCACTCCGTATGCCTGCTCTTGCTCCGGTTTTTTCACGGTAAATGTGTAAGCAGTAGTCTGCGGCTTAAGTCCAGATTCATACTGGTGTTTTCGCGGCGCCACACCTCTTGTTGTCTGAATGTATACCGCTCCCTCACTAACCGCATTCTCCTGTACAAGCTTTTGCAGGTCCCACTCTAAATCTTCTATACTGAACGGCAGTGACATTCCGATTTCAGCCGCACTTCTGAAAAAACGCTCCGCATGCTCGCGCAAGCCAAACAATACCCCTTTGTACACCCTGATAACCTCATAGATACCGTCACCAAACTGATAACCGCGATCTTCCAAATCGATCGAAGCTTCGCTGCGTTCGATCAGCTGGCCGTTGACTAAAACCTTCATAATAGCCCTCCCTTTTCGAGATTTCCCTGATGTTTTTCTAGCTGTCATTGTCACTTATTCTACCATATTGGACTAGCTGAAAAACAGAAAGATCCAAGAGATCTATAGCGGGAAGGAGTTTATTTTTTCCTTAAAATCTGATATTTCGACAAATTTTCTATGTTCTTTCCAGTTTTATTCCTGTATACTTGACTGGTAATACATAGGTTGTAAACATATGGCATCTTCATAAGCTGCCTGCTGTACAGCAGTATGTAGAGATTTTATGCCAATGGAGAGATTGTTATGCGACAAACAAGAGGAGACGCTTCTCCTTCTGCAGTTTCGCTTGCTTTTAAATTTGCAAGTTTAGCAGTTTTATGTGTGCTGCTTTTGCTTATGGTGATTCTGGGGTATTCCAACAGCTCATCGAAAGCAAAGGAAGTCACTGTCACTACAAACGGCCAGCTTCGCAATGAGAAGGAAAGCCTGAAGCTGAAAAACGACTCCCCCGATCTTCTGATCAAACATCTGCAGACAAAGCAGAACATGGGAGATAAGACGGTTTACTTAACCTTCGATGATGGCCCGTCAGCCTATACAACCCGCTTGCTCGACGTACTGAAAAGCGCTGATGTAAAAGCGACATTTTTTATGCTGTCACCGCGGATGAACGAATTCAAACAAGCGGTGAAAAGGGCAGAAAAGGAAGGCCACGCCCTCGGTTTACACGGCGTCACCCATAATAACAAATTGTTCTATCAAACACCGACATCTCCGTTAAAAGAAATGCAGGAGGCGCGTGACACGCTGCAAGACATTACAGGATATAAAACCGATCTTGTCAGAACGCCATACGGGAGCAAGCCGTCACTGACCGCTTCACAAATCCGCAATCTTGAGAAAGACGGTTTTGTGTACTGGGATTGGACGATTGACAGCATGGACTGGAAATACCGGAATTCAAAATATGTGACGGCAGTATTACAGCAGCTTGAGAATATGGAACACAGCCATTCAAGCAGGCCGTATGTCATTCTCATGCATGATCTTCCCGCTACCGTAAACGCGCTGCCGGCATTAATCAATAAACTAAAAGAAAAAGGCTATTCCTTCGGAGTGTTAGAGGACACCATGGTTCCTGTTCATGAATAAAAAAGTGAGGCGCACGCATATGGCGGCCTCACTTTTTTATGCCCAAACTTTGGGCAAACTCCCCAATTTTTTGATGGATAACCATGTCAAACAAGCTGTCGCAATACGTCGGCTCGAGGTTAATGATGACTTTCTTCAGGCCGGGAATCCGGCTTGCGTCCTCAGGCACAAATCTCGCCGGAGCAACTTCGAGAGACGTGCCGATGACCAATAAAAGATCTGCTTGATCCAGCTTTTCATAAAGGGTGTCAAAGTGCAAGACGGCATCGCCAAAGAGAACAACATCGGTTTTTAATACCGTTCTGCAAATGTCACCATCTTTTCCGGGCGCCGTGCACTCTGGCACCTCCCGCTCCAGCAAATGAGGGAGCTCATAACGGGCGCCGCATGCCGGACAAGCTGCTGTCTGGATAGAGCCATGCAGTTCGTAAACATGTCTGCTCCCGGCTTTTTTATGGAGACCGTCAATGTTTTGCGTAAAAATATCGACCTGCTTCCCTTCTTTCTCCAACTCAGCTAAAAGCAAGTGCCCTTCATTCGGTTCAAAGCTGCCGCTCATTTTCATCTGGAACAATTCTTTGAATTTAGGCCAAAACAGACGCGGATGGTGTATAAAGTAATCAAGGCTCATCGCTTCCATTCTTGAGGCATCCTCCGTCCAAATGCCCCCGGCTGAACGAAAGTCGGGAATCCCTGATTCTGTGCTCATCCCCGCTCCGGTCAGCACGATAATTCGCTGCGCTTCATTTAAAATATTTCTGAATGCTTCCAACTCAACACCGCCTTTTTTCTCTTATTTTACCACGAAAAAAACTCCGCCTCTGTCAGACGAAGTCTTTCCCTTTTAAGCCCGTTCCTTTTCCTCTTTATTCAGATTGACTTGGAACGGATCGTTTTGGTGCTTTTGCTTTACAAAAACCATTTGGCCGGGGTATGCAAACTCAACACCTTCTGCGGCGAGAATTTCAATAATTTTATAGTTGATATCCTCTCTAACATCAAGGTTTTCAGCCCAAACCGTTGTTTTTGTATAGAAGTTGAAAAATAAATTGTAGTAGCTGTCGGCAAACGTATCAAAGTTGACCATGATCGTTTCATTATCAACGCCCTCATGTTCTAAGAGCATGGTTCTGAGAGAACGAATGGAGCGTTCAAGGTTCTCAATCGGCGTTGCATAGGACACATGGATGGAAAACGTGATCTGGCGTTTGGTCATTCTCGTCCAGTTCGTGATCGCTTCCATCGACAGCGTAGAGTTCGGCACCGTTACAAGCGCCCCCTGTGCTGTTCTGAATCTCGTGCTCCTGAAGGTAATATCTTCTACTGATCCGGTTACTGTCGACGTCTCCACCCAGTCACCGATGGTAAACGGCTTTTCAGTAATGATAATGATACCGCCGAAGAAGTTGCTGATGGTATCCTTCGCTGCAAGCGCAAAAGCCAGCCCGCCAAGACCTAGGCCCGCCACAAACCCGTTGACATCATAATTGAATTCCTGAGCGATCACACTGACACTGAGCGCAATGATGACAAAACGGAGCAATTTGGATAAAAACGGCGCCAGAATGTCATCCATGTCCAGCTCGAAGCGCTGATTCACCTTATGGAAAATAAACGACGACGCTGCGGTCAAATTACAAAGCCCCCAGCACAATAACGCAACAATCAGTGAGCGATATATTTTGCTGATGACCGGCATTTGTTCGTCTAAAAACGGTGAATACCGGATCGCTAAAAACAGCCCTAAGGCAACAAAAAACCATCTGGCCGGCTTTTCAAACGCCAGAACCACCTGTTTGAAAATTTCTGTTTTCGGCCGGTTTGTCAAATTAAAAAGCAGGTTAAAGAAATATCTTGTGAACAATTTTCTGAGTATAAGAAACACCAGCAAAATCGCCAAGCTGATGCCGATTTGTATGATTTTATCAAGCGTGAAATATTGCTGCAGATAATCTGGCATGACAGTCTCCCTTCTATTTAAATCGAATGTTTATTATACTAAAAGATTCGTAAAGATGCTCTTCTAAATGTCTTTTTACAGCACAAAACCCCGGCGTTCCGCCGGGGTCATTTCTCAATTCATCTATCAGCCAGATTCAATAGGGACAGTCACTTACTTTTTTTCGTTTGTGTCTGATCAAGGAGAGTTGCTTTTTGCATTTCAGCATCCGTTTCGGCTTTAATTCTTTCCTCCACTCTGATTCTCCCTTTTCCCATGATCTCGCCTCCTTTTTTGCTATTATAAAGTAACAGAATGTTTTGTGAATATGTCGAAAGGCCTAATTTCCTGGCGAAATATGTTCTGATGCGCTGAGTGTCTTTTTTTAGTTATACGCAGCCCTCAGCCCGGACCATTCCGATTATGGCAGAAAAAATTCACCAGTTTGTATCGCCGCGCATATATGGATTTGATACAATAACAGAAATGCCCATACGAGGAGCTGACTTAGCTTGTACACCATTGCCCATCGCGGAGCATCAGGTTACGCTCCGGAAAATACGTTTGCCGCATTTGACCTTGCGGCGAAAAAGAATGCAGATATGATCGAACTGGATGTCCAGCTTACAAAAGACAGGCAGATTGTTGTGATACACGATGACAGGGTTGACCGAACAACAAACGGCTCGGGTTTTGTTAAGGATTTTACATTGGAGGAATTGCAAAAGCTCGATGCAGGAAGCTGGTACGGCCCCGCTTTTCAGGGAGAGCGCATTCCAACCTTGGAAGCGGTACTTAGGCGCTACCATAAAAAAATCGGCCTTTTAATTGAATTAAAAGGCCATCCATCTCAAGTCGGAATTGAAGAAGAAGTGGGACAGCTGTTAGAGCAATTTTCTTTTTCTATCAACAATATTGTCCAATCCTTTCAATTCCGCTCCGTCCAGAGGTTCCGTGAGCTTTATCCATCGATTCCGACAGCAGTCATTACAAGGCCCAATTTTGGCATGCTGTCCAGAAATCAGCTGAAGGCCTGCCAATCTATCGCAAACTATGTCAATATAAAATACACACGACTCAACCGGCTGATGATCGCTTCCGCCCATAAAAATGGCTTAAAAGTATTCGCATGGACTGTCAAGAATCAAAAGATAGCAGCAAAATTACAAGCCATGGGTGTGGACGGCATCGTAACAGACTACCCGGATTTCATCAAAAAGGATGGAAAACATGAAAATATATAGCGCAGTTTTTATCGGAGGCGCGTTTGGCGCCTGCCTCCGATACGGATTAAACATGTGGATACACACCGATCAATTCCCGGCAGCAACCTGGCTGGAAAACGCGGCAGGCAGCCTTCTATTAGGCATTCTGACCGGTTTTTTTATGATCAGGGCAAAACGGCCTCTGCTGTCGGCTTTTTTAGGCACCGGCTTTTGCGGCGGATTTACGACAATGTCTACGTTTTCTAAAGAAACGGTGATGCTATTGCAAGCACAATCCTCACTGGCTGTTTTGTATATGGCAGTCTCACTGATATCGGGAATCGTTCTTGCACTGATTGGCGTTCTGGCGGGACGGCGCATAGCAGGCATTCTGCTAAGAAAGGGGCTGCAGGAAAGATGACACTAGCGGGTATCTTCATAGCGGGCGGTCTTGGCGCGATGCTGCGCTTCTGGGTTGGCAATGTCATAACCGCCAAATCCAAAGGTCTCAGCCTGCCCATCGGCATAGTAACAGTCAATATTCTCGGAGCTCTCGGGCTTGGAATATTCACAGGGCTTCACGTTACAAATGCTTCGGCCTCCCTCATCATCGGCACGGGTTTTTTTGGCGCCTTCACGACCTTTTCCACTTTCAGCGTTGAAAGTGTTCAGCTCCTGCTGGCCAAACGCGTAATGGAAAGCATCCTGTACATCGCCCTGACGATTTGCGGGTCGCTTTTGGCATTTTGGTGCGGCTGGACAATTGCAACGTAAAAAAACCTTGAGCTTATTTCTCGCTCAAGGTTGCACTGTTCAGCATCACAGGTTCGGGCATTGGCAGCGTGTGGTGCGCCGTAATCCCGGTTGTGTTGCCAGCTTCTTCTTTTATATCGATTTGTTTGATTAATCGGCCGTCCATCTTCAGCACCTTTATCGTATATGAACCGATGCGGATGGATTCACCAGCCTCAATATCGATGTTTTCTTTTAATATCAGTCCGCCGATCGTATCGACGTCCTCTTGAATGGATGCGCCAAGAAGGCTGTTCACCTGATCGATCCGAACCTTTCCGTCCATCACATAATGGCGGTCGCCAAGCTTTTGGATCAGCGGCTGTTCATCTTCGTCAAATTCATCTCTGATCTCGCCGACAATTTCCTCAAGAATATCCTCTGTCGTCACAAGTCCCGAGGTTCCTCCGTATTCATCAGACAATATGGCCATATGAATACGTTCGCGCTGCATTTTAATCAGCAAGTCATGAACCGGGATGGTTTCCATCACTTCGATTACGGGCCGCACATACGGATGGATCGTCATCTTCATTCGTTCCTCTTCTGTCATAAACAGCAAATCGGAAAACAAATGCTTCGTATTAACCAAACCGATGACACTGTCTTTGTCCCCATCTGTGACAGGCCAGCGCGTGTATTTTTCCTTCAGCATGACTTCAAGCATCTCGGCCATTGTCATCTCTGTTGACACAGCTGCCATTTCCTTCCGCGGTATCATAATTTCTTTGGCGATCCGATTATCAAATTCGAAAATTTTATTTACATATTTATATTCAGACGGATTAATCTCTCCGTTTTTTAAACTCTCAGACAACAGCATTCTGAGTTCTTCCTCAGAATGGGAACCGTCATGTTCTGACGCAGGCTTTAAACCGAACATGCCGCATAAAAACCGCGCCGATCCATTGAGGATCCAAATAAACGGAAACAGGAGCAAATAGAATAAACGCAATGGACCCGCTATCAGCAAGGTCAGCTGTTCAGCCTTTTGAATCGCGACCGTTTTCGGGGCAAGCTCACCTACAACAACGTGCAGGAATGTAATCAAGCCATATGCGACCGCAAATGAGATCGCATGAGAAACCGATTCCGGCAGGCCGAGCGGTTCAAACAATGGATGCAGCAGCCGTTCAAATGCCGGCTCCCCCAACACGCCAAGCCCGATTGATGTCAATGTAATGCCCAGCTGGGATGCGGATAAATATTCATCCAAATCTGTAATGACACGCTTTGCGAGTATCGCCCGTTTGTTTCCTTCCGTTATAAGCTGATCTATTCTGGATCTCCTTACTCTAACAATCGCAAACTCGCTCGCAACGAAAAACGCGGTTAAAGCAATGAGCACGCCAATTAAAATCAGACTGTCAATATCGTCCATTTAACCTTATCCCCCTCATGGAAAGGATAAGGAGTCACCTCCTGATATAATCATTTTTCCTTAACATTGAGGTACGCGGTGTATTGTAGCCTAAGCAGAGGGCCCCATCATACCACCTCCAAGTCAAAGTTTGATTATAATTTGTATATTTTATTGTAACACAACTCATTCCAAAAATGATTTTTAATTTTTAGACTTTTGTCAGGCACAGCCTGTCAATTCTATTGCCTGTTTGGATTGGAAGAGGAAGGGTTTTGTGAATAAAAAAGAAAACAGCATTTAAAGCCGTTTTCTTTTTCTTTGCTTTCCTAAGCAAAATCCCTATATAAGGATATGAAAATATCCCGTGAGTTTTTAATCTGCTCGGTCGGCACGCTGAAGGATAAACGGAAGTGCCCTTTCATTCCAAAACCGCTGCTCGGCACGATTAATAGTTTGTATTTTTGGGCGGCATGCACGCAAAATGCGACTTCATCCTCAATTGGCGATTTCGGAAAAACAAAGAAGCCACCCTTTGGCATTTCAAATTCAAAACCGGCTTCCTTTAAAATGCCGACCATTAAATCCCTGCGCTCTTTATAAGCGCTTGCGTCTACTCTTAAATCACCCATTCTTGCCACAGCCCGCTGCATCATGACAGGCGCATTCACAAATCCAAGCGTTCGATTACAGTACACAAAAGCGTTGATCAAAAGGCCGGCATCCGGCATCTTGCTGTCTAAACCGATATACCCGAGCCGCTCCCCGGCTATACCAAGATCCTTACTGAATGAGCTCGCCAAGATCACACGATGATACGATTGAAACGGATTTGCCAGCTCTTCATCATAGATTAATTGACTGTACGGTTCATCAAACAGCACATAAATCGTCTGGCCGCTCTTCTCTTCTGTTTCTTTTAATAAATCGCCTAAATCATCTATATTTTTCTGGCTGAGTACGGTACCTGTCGGGTTATGAGGTGTATTGAGAATCAGCCCTTTCGTCTTTGGAGTGATCGATTGCCTTACCGCTTCTATATCGATCTCGAACCGGGACGTCAACGGGCAGCTGACAGCCTTTCCTCCGTAGTTCTCAATATACAATTTATACTCGGCAAAATAAGGTGTGAGAATAATGACCTCTTCTCCCGGGTTTACGATACTTTTTAACGCGACATTTAATGCGCCGCCCGCGCCCACCGTCATGACGACGCGTTCCGCCGAGAACTCTGCTTCAAAACGGGAAGCCAGAAATTGCGCGACTTTTTCTCTCGCTGCCGGAAGCCCTTGGTTTTGTATGTATCCGTGATGGCCTTTTTCAGCTTCCTCTATTAACGCTCTTTTAAAAGCTTCAGGCGGTTCAACAATCGGGTTGCCGAGTGAAAAATCAAATACCTGGTCATCCCCGAACTCTTTCTTCAGCCTTGCGCCTTCATCAAACAGCTTGCGAATCCATGAGCCTTTATTTAAGTTTTCTTCAATTTCCCGGGATAACCCAGCCAATATCATCTGTCCCTTCCTCATATAAAAGTTTGAAAATTCTATCTTTCTATGTTACTTCAATCAGATGATGAATTCCACAACTTCCAGTTCCCGTCTGGAAAAAAACAATAAACTTGTGCAAGACACCATTCATATATTAAACTATTCTCATAACTATAACGTGATGGTTGGGAGGGATATAGATGGGGCTGAGACTTATCGCATCAGTGAACTAGCGGCACTTGCCGGAGTAACGAAACGAACAGTTGATTATTATACGAATATCGGTCTGCTTACGCCGGCCAGATCCTGTTCAAATTACCGTTACTACGACGAAAATGCACTCAAACGGCTTATATTTATTGTAGATTGTAAGAAGCAGCGATTGGCCCTGTCCGATATTAAAGATCGACTGGAGAACCAGTTTCCCTCTTCAGCTAAACTTGATGATGAAATTGGAAATCTGGCATTAGAAATTGATCATATGAATCAAAACATCTCCGGAATCTTGCATCGGTTTGAACGGCTGAAGCCCGAGGATCGTGACAAGCTGAAAAGCAAGCTCCCGCCCGAAAAGCTCGCCGTGTTCCAATCATTTATGCTGCTGTTAAGTTAAAACCATTCTATCTAACAGGAGGTGTTACCTTCATTCTCATTGCTAGAATGAAGGTTCTAATTGGACATAGTGAATTTGATTTTAGTTGCTGTTTTAATCGCCCTGACGGCATTTTTCGTGGCATCTGAGTTTGCCATTATCAGAATCAGAGGCTCACGGATCGATCAGCTGATCGCGGAAGGAAATAAAGCAGCAATAGCCGCAAAAAAAGTGACCACGCATCTTGATGAATATTTATCTGCGTGTCAGCTCGGAATTACATTGACTTCCATCGGATTAGGGGTTTTAGGTGAATCAACGATTGAAAGGATGCTTCACCCGCTTTTCGTACAATTGAACGTTCCAGGTTCCCTTTCACATGTCATATCGTTTATTTTTGCGTATGCCATTATCACGTTCCTGCACGTTGTTGTCGGAGAACTTGCACCTAAGACAGTCGCTATCCAAAAGGCGGAAGCAGTGTCTATGCTGTTTGCGAAACCGTTGATTTGGTTTTACCGCATTATGTTCCCGTTCATTTGGCTTTTGAACAATTCCGCACGGTTATTGACAAAAGCATTTGGCCTGGAGACCGTTTCAGAAAACGAACTCGCTCACTCTGAAGAAGAGCTGCGAATCATTCTGTCTGAAAGCTATAAAAGCGGTGAAATTAACCAGTCAGAGTTTAAATATGTGAATAAAATCTTTGAATTTGATGACAGGCTCGCGAAAGAAATTATGATTCCGCGGACCGAAATTGTCAGCCTTCCGCATGATATCAAGATTTCTGAAATGATGGACATCATTCAGATTGAAAAATATACCCGCTACCCTGTAGAAGAGGGCGATAAGGATAACATTATCGGGGTTATTAATATTAAAGAAGTGCTGACCGCCTGCATCAGCGGCGAGGTATCTGTTGATTCCACCATTTCTCAATTCGTCAACCCGATCATTCATGTCATTGAATCTGCGCCGATCCAAGATCTGCTTGTCAAAATGCAAAAAGAAAGGGTCCACATGGCCATCCTGTCTGATGAATACGGCGGGACTGCCGGGCTCGTGACGGTTGAAGACATTATCGAAGAAATCGTCGGCGAAATCCGCGATGAATTTGATATTGATGAAATCAACGAAATCCGCAAAATCGGCGAAGGCCATTATATTCTTGACGGAAAAGTGTTGATCGATCAAGTAAACGACCTGCTCGGCATCCATTTAGAGAACGAAGAAGTCGATACAATCGGCGGCTGGTTCCTTACCCAAAAATACGATGTTGAAAAAGGCGATTCTATCATCGAAGAAGGCTGCGAATTTATCATCAACGAAATTGACGGTCACCACGTCGCTTATATTGAAGTTAAAAAGCTTGCGGCTGAAGAGCTGGTCGAAGCTGGAGAACCGAAAGAAGCATAATGTGAAAAGACACCTTTTATTGAGGTGTCTTTTTTATTATGTTTTGTTTTAGCCTCCCCATTCTGCTCCTATGAAAACTGTTGCTAATAAAACGCTAATCCTCGGGAAGTCTAATCAGGGGGTTCGATCTCATTTAAAACAAGAAAAAGGAGTGAAAACATGAAAGTAGTGGTAACTGGGGCAGCAGGCAAAATAGGACGGTGGGCCGTAAGAACAATATTGGAGGCCGGCCACGATGTGACAGCGTCAGATCGATTATTAAGAGAAGAATCAGCATCGAAAAAATTTATTCAAGCAGATTTGCGGGATTATGGCCAGGTATGCCAGCTTATTATGGGCTGTGATGCTGTGGTCCACCTCGGGAATATCCCGACCGATGTCAGGAATACATCCCAGGCGATATTTGAAAATAATATGCTCGTTAATTTTAATGTCTTGGAAGCCTGTAAAGATTTTAAAATCCCTAAGCTGGTATGGGCCTCAAGTGAAACGGTGCTGGGATATCCGTTTGTCCCGAAAGAGCTCAGCTACCTTCCTGTAGACGAGGAGCACCCGACGATCGTAAAATCATCGTATGCCATGGCAAAACGGCTGACTGAAATTCTCTCAGATATGTATTCAAAGCTTACCAAAACACAAATTGTCACTCTCCGTTTTGCGAATATATATGAGCCTGATGAGTACGAAAAAATCCCTGGCATGCACTGGAACGAGCAGCAAAAAGAGATACAAAAGAAAAATGCATGGGCGTATTGCGATGTAAGAGATGCAGCACACGCTTGCCTCCTTGCAGTCGAAAAAAATAATCTCGGGAACGATGTCTTCCATATTACTGCGCCGGACACCATCATGAAAGAACCGAGTGAAGACTTAGTTAAGCGGTTTTTCCCGGATGTCTCTTTAAAAAGAGATATAAAAGGATATGAAACGCTGATGGCAATCGATAAAGCGAAAAAGATCCTTGGTTATGAACCGCGTTATACATGGCGTTCTGTATTAAACAATGACGGCTCACTCAAAGCACTGCCAGAGGATCAGCTTTCATTATCCAAAATATAAAAACAAAAAGCAGCAGATGTTCAATGAACGTCTGCTGCTTTTTTTATATCATAATCTTCTAAATTGATGTCTACATCCATTTTGAGAGCCAGCTTTGCCAGCTGCAGCCCCATATAGGGCCCCATTGTCAAACCTGACGATCCAAGGCCATTTGCTGCTATGATCCCATCCCAGCCGGGAAGGGGTCCGATCACCGGCACATCACCTGGTGTAAAGGGGCGTAAACCGACTCTTGCTTCTTGAAAGGTGCTATTTGCTAAACCAGGAGCCATTTCTAAACCTTTGTTCAACAATTCCTGCAGCCCGCCGGCCGTTATCCGTACATCATGTCCTTCTATGTCATCTTCACGAGTTGCTCCGATGGCTATTCTCTTGTCAGCATAAGCTAACAGATATTCCTTAGAAGGCGGCATCACAGCCGGCCAGCTGTCCATATCATTTGCGGCCGGAACCTGCACATATACGATTTGCGCTTTTTGCACGCTTACTTTGAAGCGAATGCCCAAAGGTTCCAGCAATTGCTCTGCCCATACACCTGCACAAACAATCACCTCATCAGCAGCATAACGTTCATCACTCACGGTTACTCCTGTCACTCGTTTCGCATGATATTTAAGCTTGGCATCGCCTGTTAAAAAAACGGCGCCCATTCTTTGAGCTGAACGCACTAATGCATCTCTCAGTACTTCGCCATCCACTCGGGCAGCTCCGCTTATATGAATGGAATGGTATCGTTTAGCCAGCAGCGGAAACATGCCAGCGGTTTTCATTTCAGATAGAAAGGAAATCTCTCCGATTTCCGGGGCATCTTGTTTGCGTTCCTGCACCCGTTTTTCAATTTTCTCTACCTTTTCTTTCTCGTGATGGATACTAAGAGCACCAACAGGAGCATAACCCGTTTCTTTCTCGCCTTCTTTTCTAAGCTCCTCTATGAAGCTGGGGTAAAAGTGTGCTCCTGCCTTTGCCATTCTGTACCACGCCTGATTTTGCCTGGGTGACAGCCACGGACAAATAATACCTTTCGCCGCATGGGTGGCCTGTCCCTTATCTTTCCGATCTATAACAAGAACCTCAGCCCCCATTTTGGCTAACTGATATGCAGTTGACGCTCCCAGAATTCCAGCTCCGACTACGATGATTTTTTTCATTTTCCGTAACCTTTCCCAATAGTCAATTCCTCAATTAGTATAGCTAATTGCCGAGGAACTTATAAACAATCGGGAAATTAGTGAGTAGAAGTACTGATGGTTTATAACTGCTCAAGCTTCTTTTCAAGTTCTTTAATACTGTTATTCAAAGCCTCTGTCATAGCTGCAAGTCTTTCCTTTGACGGCAGGTGGGCAAAATCAGCCTGCTGAAGAGGCTCACCGATAATAAGCTTCATTTTTCCTTTTTTGAACAATTCCTTTCCGCTTGAGGGCCCTTTATAAGCAGCGGGAACGAGCGGCGCTTTCCCCATTTGCGCAATCGTCACCGCACCTCTTTTCAAAGGCACGTCCTCAGAGGTTCTTGTTCCGCTTGGGAAGATACCGACGATCTCTCCTTCTTTCAGCAACTTAATCGGTGTTTTAATACTGCTTGGCCCGGGATTTTCCCGATCTACCGGAAAGGCATGAATTTTCTGCAGAAACGAACCGATCCATTTATTTTGAAAAAGCTCTTTTTTCGCCATGTAGTGTATTTGATAAGGAAGAATCCCGACTCCGAGTGTGATCACATCAACCCAGCCGGAGTGTGTACACGCGATGACAAAACCTGAATCGGCCGGAAGGTTTTCTTTGTTATACACCTTCACTCCTCCGCGAAGAGAAAGAATAACTTTTAAAGCATTTGCACAAAACTTATACATATCGCACTTCCTTTGTCGTAATCAATGATTCTTACTGTTACTTATTATAACAACATTTTTTATTACCTGGTACTAATTTTTATGATTTCTCCGGTTAAAACGCTAAAAAGCTGAGGATTCACCCTCAGCTTTTGTTATATTTCCTCCCTGGTCGGCGGTGCCATAAACTCCGGCCCGACCGGGTCTGATATCGTATTTTCTAATATGGCATTGATGTTGTTATAATCTTCACTGCTCAGCGTCCAATCTGTAATCTCTGATACCGCCTCAACCTGCTCAGGCTTTCTTGCTCCCCAAAGAGCAATATCCGCTCCCGGCTGATCTAAGATCCATCTGACGGCCAAGTGAATCACTGATTTTCCATAACGTGTCTTCGCCAGCTCATCCAATTGTTTGACAGCGGAAAGATACTCTTTAAAGCGGGGCTTCTGGAATTTCGGATCGTGATTTCGCAGATCGTCGCCCTCAAATGGATACTCTTCGGTCATTTTTCCTGTTAACAGCCCTCTGCATAAACTGCCGTATAATAACGTTGTGATCTGTTTGTCTTTCGCATACGGAAGAACATTCTCTTCGATTTCTCTTTCAAACAGATTATATGGAGGCTGTACCGTATGAAGCGGTGCAGCGGCGCGAAATGTATCCATTTGCTCAACTGAAAAATTACTGACGCCAATCGCCCGGATTTTCCCCGCATCATATAATTCCTTCATTACTTCTGCCGTTTCTTCAATTGGCACAAGCGGATCAGGCCAATGCACCTGATAAAGATCAATATAATCCGTTTGAAGCCGCTTCAAAGAAGCCTCGACTTCCTCTATGATTCTCGCTCTGTTCGCGTGACGGAACAGCTGGTTGTTCTTCCAGTCCAGAGCCGTTTTCGTTGCGAGAATCACCTGATCTCTTTTGCCGTGCTCCTTGATCGCCTTGCCGACGATTTCCTCGGACTGCCCGAAGCCATAAGCCGGCGCGGTGTCAATCAGTGTAATCCCCTGATCAAGAGCGGCGCGGATTGTTTTGATGGATGTTTTTTCGTCAGTGCCTCCCCACATCGTTCCGCCAATCGCCCATGTACCGAGGCCGATTCTGGAGGCTTTGATTCCTGTATCTGCAATACTGGTATATTCCATTATGCCACTCCTTCACTTTTTCACTATCTTTTCCCCTCTGGCAAAAATGTTAAACATTTCTCGGTACTATCTTTCGCGGCCATTTTTGGTTACTATATAGGAATGGTGTTTGATTAGGTATAAAAAAGCCGTTTGCACGTAATGTGCAACTTTAAACCTTTCTTATGCGTGTATAAGATAGAGGGGAGAAAAGGCAGTGACGATCGATGAAATTTACCAAATGTACATGAATGATGTTTATAGGTTCCTGCTCTCCATGACTAAAGACAAGCATCTTGCCGAAGACTTGCTGCAGGAAACCTTTATGCGGGCATACATACACATTCACTCCTATGATCACAGCAAAGTAAAGCCCTGGCTTTTTCAAGTGGCGCGAAACGCCTTCATTGATTACGTCAGAAAGCATAAGAAAGAAGTAACCATATCTGATGACTTGATCGGGAGCCTCTTTCAAAATGCTGTTCAGAGCCCTGCCCATCAGGTAGAGATAAAGGAAGTGCTGACTGGTTATATGTCCGAGCTCCCCGATAATTATCGGGAGGCCTTAACGCTATATTATTTAAAAGAGTTAAATTACAAAGAAGCATCCCATATTATGAATATTTCAGAGGCGAATTTTAAAAGTGTTTTATTTCGCGCCAGACAGCGGCTGAAAGCACTTTATAATAGAGGTGTTAATGATGAATGAAGAATTTAAAAAGCGTTTTGATCAATATAAAAATGGGGAAATGAGCGACCAGGAAATGACCGCATTTGAGGAAGAACTTGAGAAGCTAGAAGTGTATCAGGAACTGATTGACAGCGAGCTAGAGGACGATAACGATTGGGATGTCAGCATCAGTCCTGAAAAACAAAAAGCGATTTTAGCCTACGGCAAACGCAAGTCTTATTTGCGAATTTCTGTACTTGCCGTCATTTCGACATTGATGATTTTGCCGCTTTGTACGCTGGGAAGCTACCTCTATTACGGAATGGGAGGAAAACACAGCACTGGCAATGAGTTTATGGAAACCGCCGCAGTCACTGTAGCCCTGACCATGCCGAATGTTCTTGTCGATACATCCGGACTGAAAAGCCAGGTAAAGCTGTTTGGCATGAATACGGAATTCCCGCTGCAAAAGCAAATCGGCACGAAGACAGCTGCCGTAGGGAATGAACGGGTTGAAATGTTTTATGATAAAGTGAAAGCGCCGGCCGTTAACTACTATGACTTAGAAGTGAATAAAACCGGCCATTACTTTACACACCCATCAAATGCATCAGAACAAACAACTGCAAAAGCAGAAAAAACGTTAAAGACATTACCTGAAGGAACGGTTTCCGAGGTCTATCTTTCATATGACCGTGCATACCCGACAAAAGAAGTGTATAACAAGTTCAAAGGCTATGATGTGAGCTTCTTGTGGAATGCAATTGAAACAGAGAAAAATACAAATGAGACAGTGTACACAGAACCTCTTGGCTATCCTGGGAAGGATTCAAAGTTCTTGGCCGCACTTAATACAAAAGGCAAGTCAAATGGCGATCAGTTTATCAACGCCCTGAAATTCATGTCCAAGCACGAAAAATGGGCGCAGGTCATTTCAAAACGAAAAGACCTGAATGTGGATAACCGATTGGATTATGTCGAGAAAAACGGTGTCAATGTATACGGTTCGGTCGTTACAGGACCAACCAAGGAAATCCAGCGCATGCTGAAAAACAAATCTGTAAAATCAGCGAATGTCGGCGAGGTGGAATTATGGAACTGGTAAGAATTTTTAAAGAACACAATGTATTCGGCTGGATCTCTGTCGGGACAGCGGTTCTGTCCCTGCTCTTACTGAATTTGGCGATTATCAGCAACGTCACATTTTATTCCTATCAAATGCTTCCGTTCGCCATGGCTGCCGTTCCGTTTGGCGTTATTGAACTCTTCATCAAGAGAGGACGCACAGGCCCCGGCCTGCTCGGCGTCATCTTGAATCTCTTTGTGATCATTTGTGTGTATACCATTGTATCTGTAGATACCAATTTACAGTTTGGCTTTTAAAAGAAAAAGATGCCTCTTCAGGCGTCTTTTTTTAATTACACCTGCTTTCGAAACAGGTAGCTTTCTATAGTAAAACCCATTTTGTCTGTATAAAACCGGTGTGCGTCTTTACGCTGAAGGCCAGATGAAAGACTGACAAAGCCAAATCCGGCTTTTCTCGCCCAGTCTGCGGCATAATCTAAAAGCATTTTGCCGTATCCCTTTGATCGGCAAGGCGCGGTTGTCACAAGATCCGCAATCCATAAGTGCTCCCCTTTATGAATGGAAACTCTCGGCAGCGCGCCGCACAGCGCCCTGATTGCTGTATCCTCATATAAGGCAAACAGCATATACGATTCTTTCTGCACACAGGCTTCAAGCCTTTGTAAATATGTCTCTTCATCCAGTTCTGTTCTCAATTCACTCATTACCGGATACGACTCGGCCCATTCTTCTTTCGTGGTTAGTTGTTTCATATGAATCATCTTCTCAATCCCCTTTCCTTTCGTTACAATGATCATAGCGAATAAATGGCATTTGCCAAATAGCCAATATTAGAAAAGTTGACCATGCCAGATACAAAGGAGATATGAGATGGATATCACGCCGTTTCTTGATAAAAAAAGCAAAACACCGCTGTATGAGCAGCTTTATACCTTTTTCAAACAAGAAATTTCACATGCGCGAATCACGAAGGGAACAAAGCTTCCGTCAAAACGCAGGCTCTCCGGCTCGCTCGGTGTCAGTACGGCAACAATCGAACGTGCTTACGAGCAATTAACTGCTGAAGGCTATGTCAAAAGCAAGCCAAAAATCGGCTGGTTCGCGGCGGGAGTAGAAGCAGACTTCCCGGCGGCTCCTGACCATTTTCAGCAGTCTATGCGACAGGTCATACATGAAAATAAAGCACCTGCTATTGACTTTCATCAAGGCAATGTTGATCATGTCCACTTCCCCTTTAACGCCTGGAGAAAAAGTACGGCAAAAAGTCTGGATCGCTATTCCGGATCGTTCCACACCTCTGGCGACCCACAAGGAGAACCTGAACTCAGGCACATGATTGCCCGTTTCGTCAGAATGTCACGAGGTGTAAATTGTGAGCCCGAACAGATCATTATTGGCGCAGGAACAACCGTGCTTCTGCAAATTCTTTGCCTTACGATTGAACCAGGAACAAAAATCGGTTTTGAAGAACCGGGTTTTCACCGGTCAAGAAGGATGTTTGAAGCAAATCGCATGAATGTCATTCCGATTTGTTCTGATGAAGAAGGCGTCCTGTTGGGTGAGCTTAAACGCCACAATCCGTATCTCATGTATACGACTCCTTCGCATCAGTTCCCGCTTGGGACCATTATGACGATAACCCGCAGACAGGAGCTGCTGGCATGGGCAAAAGAAGCAAACTCGTTCATTATAGAGGATGATTACGATGGAGAATTTCGTTACAGCGGCCAGCCTATTCCGTCTTTGCAGGGTCTTGATCCGAATGGCAGAGTCATATATCTCGGCACTTTTTCAAAATCACTTTTGCCCTCCTTGCGGCTCAGCTACATGATTCTGCCCCCTGCACTCATGGAACCGGTCAGAAACAACGCTCTATTAATGAAGCAAACGGTCTCTTTCCACTCGCAAATGGCACTGGCAGACTTCATCGAAAGCGGAGAGTGGCAAAAGCACGTAAATAGAATGAGAGCCTTATACCGAAAAAAACATGCTGTTCTGTTAGATGCCATACGCTCTGAACTGGGAAACAGCGTTGAGATTCTCGGTAAAAACTCCGGGCTTCACATCCTGCTGCGGCTTTTGTTTCCAGTCAGTGAAGAAGAAGCGATTAAAGCTGCCGCCGACAACGGCGTAACCATCTATCCCGTATCCCCCTCATATAAAGGACAGCCGCCATTTGTTTCTGTCTTAATCGGTTATGGCGGTTTGTCAGAAGGGGACATCAGGCTCGGTATCGAAAAACTGAAAACGGCATGGGCACCGTTGATATCGTCTTATTAAATAAAAAACAAGCTCCGGAAACGGAGCTTGTTTTTTAAAAGGATAAAATCCCGATTAAATTTAAGAATACAATAATAATGGCTAATGGCACGATAAAACGAAGCAAATAAAACCATGTGTAAAAGAATGCTTTACCTGCATTTGATCCGTTTCTCATTTCTTCCCAGAGCTCGCGCTTCGAAATTTTGAGCGGGATAAAAAGAGAAATTAACAGAGCCCCTAATGGCATTAAAACATTGCTGACGGTAAAATCGGCAATGTCAAAAAACGTTTTACCAAATATGTGGACATCGCTCAATACACCATACGACAAGCAGCAAGGGATTCCGACCAAGAAAATCAAAAGCCCGCTCGCCCATGACAGTTTTTTTCTCTTCTTTTCGTTCCCTTTTCCGATTGTGGCGACAATAATTTCAACCATCGAAAACGCTGAGGTTAAGGCTGCAAATAAAAACGCAACGAGAAAGCCGATAAAAAACAGTGTGCCGAACGGAAGCTGTTCAAATACGGCCGGAAGCACTGTAAATAGCAGTGTCGGACCTTCATTTGGCTGAAAGCCGAATGAGAAAACTGCCGGAAAAATGGCCAAACCCGCCAAGAGTGTCACAATGATATTCATCACGACAATGGAGGCTGCCGAACGAGGGACATTTTGTGTTTTCGGCAAGTAAGAGCTGTAAGTCACCATCACCGAAACCCCCAGTGTTAACGTAAAGAAGGCCTGTCCCAGCGCGAATAATATGGATTCCGGAGTCAGATCGCCGAAATGAGGCACAAGCAAAAATTTCACGCCTTCCATCGCACCATTAAGTGTGAGAGACCGAAGAACGAGAAGAATAAACAATATAAACAAAATCGGCATGATCACCGCGCTGACCCGTTCAATCCCTTTTTGAACCCCTCTGGCGACTACCAAGACAGTCAGCACCATAAATACAAACTGAGCCGCGAGCGTCTGCACCGGATTTTGGATAATAGAAGCAAAAAGGGTGCCATACTGCGCTTGAGAAAGTCCGGACAGTGAACCTGATGCTGTCTTCAAGATATACAGCAAAATCCATCCTCCGATTACACTGTAAAACGACAGTACTAAGAAACATGCGGCTACGCCGACCCACCCTGTAAGAAACCAAGCTGTTCGCGGCGCTTCTTTTTTATATGCATCAATGGCATTCGTCTGGTTCCGTCTTCCAAAAAGAAATTCCCCCACTAAAAGCGGATAGCCTAAGAGGATGGTAAATAACACAAAGATAAGAAAAAAGGCTCCTCCTCCATTGGTTCCCGCTACATAAGGGAACTTCCATATCGCGCCCAAGCCGATGGCCGAGCCGGCGGCTGCCATGACGAAACCGATTTTCGAAGCCCATTGGACTGGTTTTTGCTCAGACAATAAACGTCACTTCCTTTCCAGCCTATATTATCTCTTATTTTTGTCTTCATTTCTATATATTCATGATCAAGAATATAAAAGAGAGCGGCCTGAATCACCGCTCTCTTTTATCGAAAGATTATTGATTTAATTTTGAATGCTTTCTTGAATACAGGAAATAGATTGCCAAGCCGATTAACAGCCACACAAGGAAGCGTACAATCGTCACCCATCCAAGATTTAAAATTAAGAACAGGCAGAACAGAATCGCCAGGCCTGGGATCACTGGAACCCCTGGGCATTTAAAGGCTCTCGGAAGATCCGGCTGTTTCTTTCTCAAAACGATAACTGCCACAGAAATCAGCACAAACGCTGACAGCGTCCCGATGTTTACCAGCTTTGCAAGTTCATCCAGCGGAACAAGTGAGCCGAGAAGCGCCGACATCGTTCCGAAAAACCAAGTGGCCACATAAGGTGTTTTGTGCTTTGGGTGTACTTTAGAAAGTGAGCCAGGCACCAGTCCGTCACGCGACATGGCAAACATGACGCGTGTCTGTCCATAAAGCATCACGAGCATAACGGTTGTCATTCCCAAAACGGCGCCAATATCAATGATGCCTGCCACCCAGTTTTGCCCGGCGCTTTGAAGAACGAGAGAAACCGGATGATCCACACCCGCAAACTGAGCAAACGGGATAACCCCTGTCATGATCGCTGATACGGTGACATATAAAATCGTGCAAACCAATAAAGAGAATATGATGCCTTTAGGCAGATCCTTCGCAGGATTTTTCGTCTCTTCCGCAGCAGAGGATACAGCATCAAATCCGATAAAAGCAAAGAATACGAGCGCAGCTGCACTGAATACGCCGCCAAAGCCCATCGGCATAAACGGCTGCCAGTTATGCGGCTTCACGTAAACGGCTGCCACAGCGATAAACAGCAGAACGACGAGCACTTTCAAGATGACCATGATGTTGTTGACTCTTTTTGATTCTTTAATGCCTAAATAAAGCAAAAACGTTATCGCCATTACAATGACGAATGCAGGCAGATTAAACATGGTAAAGGTGCCTTTCACTGCCCCCGGTGCCGCTGTTAAAGCAACCGGAAGATGAATGCCGAGCCCTGATAAAAACGATTGGAAATAACCAGACCAGCCGACTGACACTGCACTTACCGCCAGCATGTATTCCAAAATTAAATCCCACCCGATAATAAAGGCCATGAGCTCACCCAATGTCGCATAAGTGAATGTATACACCGAACCTGAAACAGGTACACTTGAAGCAAATTCTGCGTAAGACAGGGCGGCGAATAAACAAGCCAGCGCCGCCACAACAAATGAAATGGTCAGCCCAGGACCGGCCGTGACTGCACCTGTTCCCGTCAGCACAAAAATCCCTGTGCCAATAATGGCTCCGATTCCAAGCAATGTTAAATCGAATGCCCCTAATTCTCTTTTTAAAGATTTTTCACCACTCGTCGCAGCAATTAAATCCTGAATGCTTTTCTTCCTAAATACGCTCCCTTTCATTCCCCTTCAACTCCTAGACTAATGATCTATTTTTATATATTTTATTTGAATTTTCTGAATTCATGAGCGACATTGGTCATTTTTCTTTTTTTCTACTCTATTTGTACCGGTCGCAAATCATTCCTTTCTCCTATTCAATATTATATATAAAATCACAAAAATGAAAACAGAATTGTTAGAAAAATCGACATTTTTTTTATTTTTAAATTTCTCCTAACATAAAAAAACCAGCCATCATGCTGGTTTTCGTTGATTATGATGAAATAAAACGGCCGCCATTCACATGAATGGTCTGCCCTGTCATATAGGAAGATTCGTCAGATGCCAGCAGGACATAGGCGCCTGCATGCTCAACCGGCTGTCCCGGCCTTCCCATTGGGGTATCCAAACCGTGCTGTTTCACTTTTTCCTCAGGGAATGTCGCCGGAATAAGCGGTGTCCAAATCGGGCCGGGCGCTACCGCATTCACTCTGATGCCTTTATCCGCAAGCGACATTGCCATGGATCGCGTAAAGGAGACAATCGCACCCTTTGTGCTGGAGTAATCAATTAACGCCGTATTCCCTTCATAAGCGGTAATCGAAGTCGTATTAATAATTGCACTCCCCTCTTTCAAGTGAGGCAAAGCTTTCTTCGTCATATGAAACATGGAAAAAATATTTGTGCGAAATGTTTTTTCCAGCTGTTCTGTTGAAATATTGAGAATGCTGTCCTGCGGATGCTGTTCAGCGGCGTTGTTCACCAATATATCAAGTTTGCCAAAATGGTCTACGGTTTGCTGCACAGCTTGTTCACAATGGTTCTCGTCCCCGACATCTCCCGGGATAAGCAGACAGCGGACATTTTCCTTTTCGATCCGTTTACGCGTTTCTTCTGCGTCCGAATGCTCATCTAAGTATAGAATGGAGACATCAGCCCCTTCTTTAGCAAACGCAATAGCAGCTGCTCTCCCTATTCCGCTGTCGCCCCCGGTAATGATCGCGACTTTTCCTTTCAGCTTTCCGCTCCCTTGATAGTCCTCGTCCTCTGACAGAGGCAGCGGGTTCATTTCTGACTCAATGCCCGGCTGTCTGTCCTGATGCTGCGGCGCTTGCCCTTCTGTTTGTCTGTCCATTGGGTTCATATTCATCACTCCTAGACATGTGGTTGATACTGAACGTTACCACGCCATAGAAGCGAATAAACGACAAAATATGTTAAGAAAGAACTTCTTCAGGAATGAAGCCTGTATATTTCGCTGATGGACGGAAGATCATGTTGTTTTCTGCCTGCTCCAACACATGGGCACACCATCCTACCATTCTGCTTGCTGAAAAGGTCGGTGTAAACAATTCATCCTCAAAATCAATCGCCTTCATGACAGCCGCCGCATAAAATTCAACATTTGTATACAGCTTACGTCCCGGTTTGTAGATTTCAAGCAAACGAATCGCTGCTGCTTCTACATGCAGCGCAAGATCAAGATCGCGGTCATTACCGGCCACCTCTTCTGCTTTTTGCCGCAAAGCTTCTGCCCGCGGGTCCTTCGTCTTGTACACCCTATGGCCAAATCCCATCAGGCGCTCTCCTTTTTCGAGTTTTTCTGTCATATATGCTTCAGCATTTTCTTTTTCTCCAATGTCTTCAAGCATTTTTGTTACCGCAGAAGGAGCGCCTCCGTGCAGCGGGCCTTTCATCGTGCCGAGAGCAGCAGTGACGGCAGACACTAAATCACTCTCTGTGGATAATGTGACCCGTGCCGAAAAAGTGGATGCGTTCATGCCGTGCTCCATGGCCAGGATCATATATGATTCAAGCGCTTTCTTTTTTGCCTCTGAAGGCTGTTCACCTGTGAGCATATAATAGTAGTTTTCGACATGTCCGTACTGGGAAGATGGCGCAATTGCCTGTTCACCGCGCGTCCATCGTTTTCTGTACGCAATGATAGAAGGCGTGATTGCAATCAGCCGAATCGCTTCTTCAGTTTTTGGTTGAAACGAGTATGCATTTTCCCCCAATGCTGAAACAACCGTTCTCAGCACCGACATGTCGTCCATTTTGTTTGGCAGTGACTGAATCAAGCGCTCGATGTGTTCCGGCAGGTGCCGCTCCGCAGCCAGCTTATCTTCAAATGTATGCAACTCTTCAGGTGACGGCAGTTTTCCAAATAAAATCAAATAAGCGGCTTCTTCAAAGCTATGATTCAGCGCGATGTCTTTTGCATGATGACCTCTGTAAATCAGACGGCCTTTTTCACCATCAATATGGCTGATAGATGTCTCCACACATGTAATTCCCTTTAATCCGTAATGTACCATTTGTATTCCCCCTATCCTTTTCTGTTATTATAGTAAATATAATATTTAAAAAATATTGAATATTTTAAAGGGAATTAATTAAAAATATTAATCAGAGGGAGAATAGAAATGGATTTCAAATGGCTTCACACCTTTGTGACCGCTGCGAAATATGAAAACTTCCGAAAAACAGCGGAAACGCTTTTTTTATCTCAGCCCACTGTGACCGTACATATCAAGCAATTAGAAAAAGAAATCAGCTGCAAGCTGTTCGAGCGAAAAGGCAGGCAGATCCAGCTGACTGATGAAGGCAGGGCTTATTTGCCGTATGCGCTGCGGCTTCTCGATGATTACGAAAACAGCATGGCAGAGCTTCACAGAGTGAGACAAGGCTACTCTCAAACCTTACAGCTCGCGGTTTCTCCGCTTATCGCAGATACTGTGCTTCCTTCTGTCATGAAGCGGTACACAGCGATGAATACGGAAACAGAAATGGCAGTTACGATTTTCGAATCAGCAGAAATCGCGTCGCAGATTAAAGCCGGGGAAGCAGATATCGGACTGAGCTGTTTAAAGGTACAGTCTTCCTCTTTAACCTGCCACTGTTTATATAAAGACCCTGTTGTCCTTGTTGCCCCCCCTGATCAGCGTTTCATAGATGACAAAGAAATTGATGCCAAAGAGGTGCTCGAGCAGTACCTGCTTTTGACCCACAATCATCCTGATTACTGGGACGACTTGCTCCGTCAAGTCAGAGTGACATTTCCATTTGTGAGAACAATGAAAGTGACACAAACACATATAACGAAACGGTTTATCAAGGAAGGACTTGGAGTTTCATTTCTGCCCTTATCTACAGTAAAGCGTGAATTGGCAGAGAAACAGATGATCAGAATCCCTTATCAATCAATACAGTTGCCCTATGCCGGCGCTTACGCAATCGCCCTTTATGAAAATAAGAAAGAAAAAAAATTCTTGGATTTTCTATCACATTTTCATTTTTAGGAGCAACCAACACGGATGTGCTCCGTCTAATGAAAAAACCCGTTCCAATGAACGGGTTTCCTTTAAAATTAGAATCTTTTCGCACCGAGGTAACGAGGCTTCCAGTAGCTGTTGTCCAGGCTGCTGATTTGTACGCCGTCAGATCCTGCATGTACGAAACTGTTGTTCCCGACATAAATTCCCATGTGGGAAGGGCCGGATTTATATGTTGTGAAGAAGACAAAATCTCCGACAGACGGGCTGGAAATGCTCTTCATAGAACTCCAGTATCCCGCAGTGCTTGTTCTGCCCACACTTGTTTGTTTATTCAGCACGTACCAAATGAATCCGCTGCAGTCAAAGCCGGAAGTTGTCGTTCCGCCCCATTTGTATGGCGTTCCGATTAACGCTTTGGCATCAGAAACCAGCTTGCTCACATTAAGTGATGTGGTAGATGATGCTTTACTGCTTGAAGATGATGAAGAACTGGAAGAAGCAGGTTTTGAGCTTGTGCTTGTTCCTTTTACTTTCAACACTTGGTTGACATAGATTACATCTGATTTTAAGCCGTTTAAGCTTTTTAATTTGCTAACGGTCGTGCCGTATTGCTTTGCGATTTTAGACAGACTGTCCCCGCGCTTCACTTTATAAGTTGAAGTTGAACTTGAAGATGTTGATACGCTTGATGAGCTTGAGCTGCTTGAACTTGCTGAACCTTTCAGTTTCAGGACTTGTCCGATACGAAGCAAGTCTGACTTTAAGCCATTCAGTTTTTTCAGTTCATTGACTGTCATGCCGTATTTTTTCGAAATTTTCCAAAGGCTGTCCCCGCTCTTTACTGTGTATGTAGAAGATGATGAAGAACTGCTGCTTTTTGAACTTGTAGATTTGCCGTTAATCGATAAAGTCTGCCCTACATAAATGATGTCTGAGCGAAGGTTGTTCTCTGATTTAATTTTACTGATCGTAGTGTCATATTTTCTTGAAAGATCCCATAAAGTGTCGCCTTTTTTCACCTTGATGCTTTGTGCAGATGCCGCTCCTGCAAATAATGTCGATCCTAAAACAACTGCTGTCGTAGCTGTAATGATTTGCTTTTTCATATTTTCCTCCCCAAATGTTAAATCTATATATATGTATCTCTTTTTTTAAATTAATCTTATTGTTTTCTATTATAAGGATAGATTCCCAACAGAAATAGTCTTGACTTCATGCGACAAATTTCTTAATTATTCGTTCCTAAAAAAAGTTTTTAAGGGTATTAAATATTTCATTTTCATTTCAAAGGTGACAAAAAACGAGTGCTTTTGTCATGTTTTTTGGGATGTTTTTCAATATAAAGGAAATAAATGAAAAGCTTTCGGGGTCCACTCACTTATGGAAGAATGTGTGATAAAGAATATACGAGGAAAGCTGCGGTTATCCGCAGTTTTTTTATTTAAACAAACATATCATGCAAGGACAGAGAGGTAAAGATTTTTCTGAAAAATGAATGCTTTGAACCAACTAAGGCAAAATAACGAAACGACGTTTTTCATTTCCTTACAATGCTTTACTTAATGTTTACACGATCAACAGCCGCGTTTAACAAAATTTCCCTAACATGATAAACAGAATACATTAAAGGAGGCATGCAAAAAATGAATTTGTTTCAAAACATGAAATCAAAACTTTTGCCAATCGCCGCTGTTTCTGTCCTTACAGCTGGGATCTTTGCCGGAGCCGAGCTGCAGCAAACCGAAACGGCTAGCGCCAAAAAACAAGACAAAGCCGAGATCAGAAATGTCATTGTGATGATCGGTGACGGCATGGGGACTCCTTACATAAACGCCTACCGTTCCCTAAAAAATAACGGTGAAACACCGAATAACCCGAAGTTAACGGAGTTTGACCGGAACCTGACAGGCATGATGATGACGCACCCGGATGACCCTGACTATAATATTACAGATTCAGCAGCTGCCGGAACAGCATTAGCGACAGGCGTTAAGACATATAACAATGCAATTGGCGTCGATAAAAACGGGAAAAAAGTAAAATCAGTACTTGAAGAGGCCAAACAGCAAGGCAAGTCAACAGGGCTTGTCGCAACGTCTGAAATTAACCACGCCACTCCAGCCGCATATGGCGCCCACAATGAATCACGGAAAAACATGGACCAAATCGCCAATAGCTATATGGATGACAAAATAAAAGGCAAACAAAAAATAGACGTTTTGCTTGGCGGCGGAAAATCGTATTTTAACCGCAAGGACAGAAATTTGACGAAGGAATTCAAACAAGCCGGCTATAGCTATGTAACAACAAAACAAGCACTGAAGAAAAATAAAGATCAGAAGGTGCTCGGGCTTTTCGCAGACGGAGGGCTTGCTAAAGCACTCGACCGTGACAGCAAAACACCATCTCTCAAAGACATGACGGTTTCAGCAATTGACCGCCTGAACCAAAATAAAAAAGGATTTTTCTTGATGGTCGAAGGCAGCCAAATTGACTGGGCGGCCCATGACAATGATACAGTAGGAGCCATGAGCGAGGTTAAAGATTTTGAACAGGCCTATAAAGCCGCGATTGATTTTGCGAAAAAAGATAAACATACACTTGTCATCGCAACTGCTGACCATACAACCGGCGGCTTTGCCATTGGTGCAAACGGCGAAAAGAATTGGCACGCGGAGCCGATTCTCTCCGCGAAAAAAACGCCTGAATTTATGGCCAAAAAAATCAGTGAAGGCAAACCGGTCAAAGATGTGCTCGCCCGCTATACAAATCTGAAATTTACATCAGAAGAAATCAAAAGTGTTGAAGCTGCTGCACAGGCTGACAAAAGCAAAGGCGCCTACAAAGCCATCATCAAGATTTTTAACACACGATCTAACAGCGGCTGGACGAGTACCGATCATACCGGCGAAGAAGTACCAGTATACGCGTATGGCCCCGGAAAAGAAAAATTCCGCGGACTGATTAACAATACCGATCAGGCACACATCATATTTAAGATGTTAAAAACAGGAAAATAAAGAGGATGCAGAACGCTGCATCCTCTTTTTTTATAAATACCTGCGGTGAACACCTTTTCCATCGTACGAAAACATGACCTCCTTATCCTCAAGCACAGACTCGATGTGTACGCTTCTTCCCCAAAGCTGAAATAAATAAGGGAGCACTTTCTCCAAATATTTCAAATCCAGCTCTATGCCTTCATACCAATGCTTAATATAGAGCTCGTTATTTTTCATGTAATCGCCGTCGTTTACTGTCAAATATGGAAACCCGCCGTTTACCCGCATGCTCACGAGCTGGTCGCGTACCGATTTCCATTCTTTGTCGACGATTTTATAATCTCTGCCCTGTTTTTGAAACAAATAAAGATCCTCGCGCATAACTAAGTCTTTTGTTAAGTAATTGCGGATGAAAGAGATATCGGATTCAATTTCCCTGACCTCAAACATTTTCTCCCTGCCTGAGTCAGGCTTCACGCCCATTTTCTTCATTTCTTCCGTCGGGTTGTTGTACCGCTCCTCAATGTCTTCAAATATTTTCAGCCCTAAATAATAAGGATTGATGCCTGTTTTGGACGGCTGAACGACACCTGCATTCAGCTTGGCGAACTCTATCGCTTCATCAGAGGTTAAATCAAGCTCACGTATAATTCGCTGGTGCCAATAGGAAGCCCAGCCCTCATTCATAATCTTTGTTTCCAGCTGAGGCCAGAAATAAAGCATTTCCTCTCTCATCATCGTTAAAATATCACGCTGCCACGGCTCTAGCTCCCGGGAGTGCTCCTCGATAAAAAGCAGAATATCTTTTTCCGGCCGCGGCGGGAAAGGTTTTTTCGATTTTTTGACTTGTTTTTTCGGTTTCTTTTCATCCAAAGACCATAGATCATCGTATGGCGTCGCTGCCTCTTCAATATCCTCTTCCTCATCATCCACACTCCATAGGAGCTTCGGACGGACCAAAGACGGATCGATATGCTCCTGAATCGAAAGGATTGCGTCTAAAAAAGCTTCTACTTCTTTTATCCCGTGAACCTGTTCATAATGTTTAATCCGCTCGGCCGTTGCCGCCATACTTTCCACCATATCGCGCTTCGTGTTTTGGAATCGGCAGTTGTTTTTGAAGAAATCACAATGGGCCAGAACGTGAGCGACAATCAATTTATTTTGGATCAGTGAGTTGCTGTCCAGCAAAAAAGCGTAGCATGGATCTGAGTTAATGACCAGCTCATAAATCTTGCTTAATCCAAGATCATAATGCAGCTTCATTTTGTGAAATTGCTTCCCGAAGCTCCAGTGGCTGAATCTTGTCGGCATCCCGTACGCGCCGAATGTATAAATAATTTCAGCCGGGCAGATTTCATATCTCATCGGGTAGAAATCAAGGCCGAATCCTTTTGCAATTTCGGTAATTTCCTCAATTGCCCGCTGTAATCCCTTCTTCTCCTCCGCGTTCAACCGAATCCCCCCTACTTGGACTTATCTATAATGTATGAGCCCGCCTGACAAAAGATGATAGCCTCGCTTGGGCAGAAAAAAATTCGCTCGGCACATTCAGCTGTTTGCCGATTGTGCCAGTGGGTAAAAACACACCATATTACGAAAAAAAGGAGCGATACCAATTGAATGTAGCAGACATGCTTTCTTCTTATCTCAGTAAGCTGCCAAACTTAATCATTGCTTTACTCGTCTTATTAATCGGATGGGCTATCGCTAAAATCATTGAAAAGGCGGTTTACAAAGGGCTCAGAAAAACAAAAATTGACGACAAGCTCTTTGCTGGGAAAAAGCCATCACGCTATTCCTCAGAAAAAGTCATAAGCAAGGTCGTTTATTTTATCGCATTGATTATCGTCTTTATTTTATTCTTTAACATTTTGCACCTGACATCAGTGGCGTCACCGTTTGTCAGCATGCTTTCCGCAATTACAGCAGCTATCCCGAGTGTGCTAAAGGCTGGACTCATTTTGCTGTTAGGATGGGCTGCAGCCTCTGTATTGAGCTTCCTTGTTAAAAAAATCGGGATGAAGCTGAACACGAGTGACAAGCTGCGCAAGTGGAATTTGGTGTCTGAAGGAAAAGATATTCATCAGGCAGTCAATGCCGCTTCGCAAATTGTCTTTTATCTCGTGTTGCTTGTTTTCCTGCCAGGGGTTTTATCTTCTTTGAAAATCAGTGGCATTTCAGGTCCGTTTACAAATATGATGGAAAGCGTGCTTGCTTTTCTGCCGAAATTATTTGCCGCCGCGCTTATCGTTTTAATCGGCTGGCTTGTTGCCCGTCTTGTACGTGACATCATTACGAATTTCCTTGCAAGCATCGGTACGGAAAGATTCGCCGCACGTATGGGTTTATCTATTTACTTAAAAGATACAAGTCTTTCTGCAGTCATCGGAACAATCGCTTATGTGCTGATTTTAATACCAGTTGTCATTTCAGCGCTTGACCAGCTGGATGTCGCCGGCATTTCGAAACCGGCTGTCTCTATGCTGAATACCATTTTAAACATGCTTCCGAACATCATCATTGCCATCGTGCTTGTTTTAGCGGGTATGTGGGCAGGAAAATGGGTAAACACCATGGTGTCCGGACTCCTCCATCGCGCAGGCTTTGATTCTGTATTAGGAAAAATGGGCATGGAAACAGGAACGCCTGCCAAGCTGTCCCTGTCTCAAGTTGTCGGTATGATTGCGCAAATCATTGTCATTCTGCTGTTTACAGCCGAGGCGCTGCAAATTGTTCAGCTGCACTTTCTCGTAGAGATTGCGACTGGCATCATCGCGTATCTGCCGAATGTCCTTGTCGCTGTATTCATTCTCGGCATCGGCCTTTACGCCGGGGAATTGGTGCGAAAAGTGCTCGCAAGCACAATCAAAGGCCAGGAATTCAAGTCTTTAGCGGCGATTGCTAAATATACGGTTATCGCACTTGCTTTCTTTATGGCCCTTGACCAGCTTGGTGTCGCTGCCACAATCGTCAATTCCGCGTTCATCATCGTGCTTAGCGGCTTCGCACTCGCCTTCGGTTTATCCTTTGGCCTTGGCGGAAAGGATTTTGCATCGCGTTATCTGTCTGCATTTGAACGTAAAATGCAAAACACCGAAATTGACAAGAACCGTAAAAACCAAAATCCGCCGAATAACATGTAATCAAAAACGTGTACCCAGCAGGGTACACGTTTTTTAATGGAAAATTCCTTTTTTTTCATTTTTCAATCGATTATGATAAGATATAGAAAATGTCTTATTACGAGGTCTTATTATGAAGTTAACAAATTATACAGATTACTCATTAAGAGTGTTGATTTTTCTGGCTGCAGAACGTCCCGGAGAACTTTCGAATATAAAACAGATTGCCGAAACGTATTCTATTTCAAAAAATCATCTCATGAAAGTGATATACAGGCTCGGCCAGCTCGGCTATGTAGAAACAATACGCGGACGAGGCGGCGGTATCCGCTTAGGCATGGACCCTGAAGACATCAACATCGGTGAGGTTGTCAGAAAAACGGAAGACGATTTTAATATTGTTGAATGTTTTGATGTAAACAAGAATCTCTGCGTTATTTCCCCGGTGTGCGGCTTAAAACATGTGCTGAATGAAGCGCTTATGGCCTATCTTGCGGTTTTGGACAACTATACACTGCGCGACCTTGTCAAAAACAAAGAAGACATCATGAAGCTTTTAGGAATGAAGGAATGATCATGATTCCTTCTTTTTTTATGCCCTTTTTCCCCCTTTTTGTTAAGATAATATGGCTGTTTTTCAAAAAAGGCAAAACGATGGGGCGAACCTGCCGATATAAAAAAGAAACAGCATATTCATAATCATTGGGGGAAAAAGGAGAGCTCAGATGAAAAAGAAATTAGCAGCAGGGCTGACAGCATCTGCGATTGTCAGTACAACTTTAGCAGTGACACCAGCTGAAGCAGCAACGATTAAGGTCAAAAGCGGAGATTCTTTATGGAAACTGGCCCAAAACTACAACACAAGTGTGGCGGCTATCACATCCGCCAACCATCTTTCGACTACTGTTCTGTCTATCGGCCAGACGCTTACCATTCCGGACAGCAATTCAGGCACTTCATCTACTTCAAGCTCAACAACCAAGAAGAGCGGAAGTTCTGTTTACACAGTGAAAAGCGGAGATTCACTTTGGCTGATCGCAAATGAGTATAAAATGACGGTGCAGGAACTGAAAAAATTAAACGGACTAAGCAGCGACATGATTCGTGCAGGTCAGAAATTAAAGGTAGCCGGTACGGTTTCTTCAAGCTCAAGCTCTAGTTCCAGTACAAAAAGCAGTTCCAATAAGAGCTCAAGCTCTTCATCTTCTACCGGAACATACAAGGTGCAGCTTGGAGATTCGCTTTGGAAAATTGCAAACAAAGTCAATATGTCCGTCGCTGAATTGAAGGTCTTGAACAACTTAAAATCAGACACCATTTATGTGAATCAAGTGTTGAAAACAAAATCAAGCGGCTCTAATACGTCTTCCAAAGACACTTCATCCAATTCGAGCCAAACTTCAGCAACAAAGAATTATACTGTAAAAAGCGGAGATTCACTTTGGAAAATTGCAAACAACTATAACCTGACTGTACAGCAAATCCGAAACAGCAATAATCTGAAATCAGACATGCTGTACGTCGGGCAAGTGCTGAAGCTGACAGGTCAAGCATCTTCAGGCACTTCATCATCATCGTCTTCTTCGTCAAATGCTAGCTCAAGCACGACGACTACATACACGGTGAAAAGCGGCGATTCCTTATGGGTGATTGCTCAAAAGTTTAATGTAACAGCTCAGCAGATTCGGGAGAAAAACAATTTAAAAACAGATGTCTTGCAGGTTGGCCAAAAGCTGGTCATTACCGGAAAAGCTTCATCTTCATCCTCTTCTTCATCCGGTTCTTCAAGCACTTCCAGCTCAACAAGCGCGAAGATTAACACAATGATTGCCGCCGCTAAAGAGCAGCTTGGGGTTCCGTATCGCTGGGGAGGCACGACACCGGCCGGGTTTGACTGCAGCGGATTCATTTACTATGCACTGAACAAAGTTACATCCGTATCTAGATTAACGGCAGCCGGATATTGGAACACAATGAAATCTGTCAGCCAGCCTGCTGTCGGAGACTTCGTTTTCTTTACAACATATAAAGCCGGCCCTTCCCACGTCGGAATTTATCTTGGAAACGGGGAATTCATTAATGCCAACGATTCCGGAGTTGTCATTTCCAGTATGAACAACTCTTACTGGAAACAGCGCTATCTTGGTGCAAAACGATATTTCTAAAAACAGAAACTGTATGGCCTTAGCGGCTGTACAGTTTTTTTGATTAGAGCCTAAAGACGTTGATGCTGATCATATGCTTTGTCACCGGATGAAAATAGACTTCGGCCCGAACAGAAAAGGTATCAGCTTTCTGTCTGACCGTCACCCGAAAAACATCTTTCGTCTGCTCATCATTCACCTCGGTCCGCCCCATATAAGCGTAATCAGAAAATGAAGCGCCCTTATATTCATCCTGAATTTTGCTCCAGGCGAGCTGTTCCCACTTTTGAACGGACTCGTCTGTGTCCGCTGAATGTCCTTTTGCGGCCATTGACAAGATGATCAATCCGCAAAAAAGAAGCGCAATGGTATACGGCAGAGATTTCATGTTTTCAGTCTCCTGTACCCAGATTATGTTCTATCATAGGTTTTCCAAAAGCGACAGCTTCATTCAGGCATTTTGATTTTATGTCTCCCTCATATTGCTATCCCTGTACTGCCGCAGACGCCAAGTTTTGCCCCGTCAATAACATGGGATGCGGCATAAACTAATCATGAACTTCTCACACAAGAAAGGAGAAGCGATTCATGGATTATGCCGATTACGATAAAGCGCTGTATTACACCCATCGTTCTCAATGGGATAATTTATTAATTTTAATGGTGCGTACAGAGGATGATTTGTTATCAAAACGAATCGAACATTTTCTGCATGCGTATCATTTTGAACAGGATTACGCCGTTCTTGAAAAGATGCTGTATTCCCTTCTCCGTTATATTGATCATGCCACAGAGCTGACCTACGAAGATCAATTAGCCTTGCTCACATAAACAAATCCCGGCGTTCAGACGCCGGGATTTCCTGCTTTTGCGAACATGCTGAGTTCTTCGACAAGCTCTTTTATGCTGACCTTTATTTTTTCCGTCACTTCAGCATTTTCAATATCAAAGTGCACGGGATCAAGCACGAGCTGCTTCGGAATGACATTGGCGTAGACACCCCGCATTACCGTTCTCATATTATTCAGCGCGTTGATGCCGCCTTTTCCGCCTCCCGCCACTGCCAATAATGCCACGGGCTTATATTTGAATTGATCGCTGCTTAGAAAATCCAGCGCATTTTTTAAAGCGCCGCTCATGCCGCTGTGATATTCAGGAGATAATAAGACAATTGCATCCGCTTTAGTGACGCGCTGCTTAAGCTCCTGTACCTGCAAAAGTGCAGATTGCTCCGCTTCTCCGTTAAAAATCGGCAATATAAACTCGCTTAGATCAATTAAGTCCGTGTGATACAGCGCTGAAATATAGGATGCGGCAATTCTCGTTCTTCCATGTTTTCTAGGCGTACCGTTTATGACTAACATGTTCATTTCGTAATCTCTCCATTCAAGTTATATTTCACTGCGAAAAGCGCTGCTTGCGTGCGGTCTGCCACTTCAAGCTTTGCTAAAAGATTTGACACATGGGTTTTCACTGTTTTTTCTGAAATAAACAAGGCTGCCGCGATTTCTTTATTGCTTTTCCCGTTCGCAATTTCGTTCAGAACGTCCTTTTCCCTGCGTGTTAATTGATAAAATTTTTCTTTTTCCGAACCATGCTGATTTCTCATATGTGTGAGCACATGGGGCATAATAGCTGAAGAAAGCTTGTATTGGCCGGCATGCACTTGTCTTAGTGTTTTCACCAATTCCTCGGGCTCCGTATCCTTTAATTGATACGCCTTCGCACCTGCCTGAAGCGCGGGGATGACGTGCTCCTGATCGGAGTAGCTCGTCAGCACAATGATATTGATCCCCGGAAATTGCTGTACTGCTTTTTTTATGGCTTGAATGCCGTCCATCTCAGGCATAGACAGATCCATCAGCACAAGATCAGGTTTTGTCTCTTCGATGACACGAAGAGCTTCTGTTCCGGTTGCCGCCTCGCCTGCAACTTCAATATCACCCTGGGTGGCAAAGAAAAAGCGAAGCCCTCTTCTGACAACATGGTGGTCATCCGCAATTACAATTTTCATTGCACTGTCCTTCCTTTCTGATTGGTAAGCGGGAGCCTAATGGACAGCTTTGTCCCCGCTCCAAGTTCTGACTCAATCAAAAACTCCGCCCCTGCTTTTTCCGCCCGTTCTTTCATACCCTTGATGCCGAGTGAAGGCAGACCTTCATGCGCTTCATAGCAAAACCCTGCCCCATGATCGATGATACTCAGCTCCGCATGGCACGAAGAAGCAGTCAGACTGACATACGCCGTACCAGTTCCGGCGTGCTTTTTGCAGTTATTTAAAGCTTCCTGAACAACACGCCATAGCATATGCTCCTGCTCATCGGTAAGAACAGGACAGCCTTTTTGTGTAAAAATGACATTCAATCCAATGAGCGCGCCATAGCTTTTAATGGCTTCAGACAGCCCTTTTTCCAATCCTCCGGGGCGAAGCTGCCAAATTAACGCTTTCATTTCTGCGAGCGCGTCTTGTGATAGGTTTTGAATGAAATCAATCATCTGCTGCAAATTCTCATCTTTTGTCAGTATTTTTGCCGCTCTGGCAGTTAAACTGACGGAAAACAGCATTTGATTGACAGAATCGTGAAGCTCCTGAGCGAGGCGGTTGCGTTCCATTAAAAGAACATTTTTTTGTTTATATTCAGAAAGCTTCATGCGCTGAATTGCCGTTCCGATCTGAAAGGCAACAGATTCGAGTAAATGCAGCTCTTCCTCATCAAACATGGTTTTTCCGGCCGACGCTACATTTAACAACCCGAATCTCCTGTCCCCGTCTTCTAAGGGCACAGTTGCATGATGGGTAATCCCTTCTGTGTCAAAACAGTGCAGTTCCTTGGCTGATTCTATGCGCTTGCAGTTCATGATATTAGCCGCCCTTCTAAGCCCTCCGTTATTGAATTTTGTCAGGCAGTAGCACTCCCCTTCGCACATCAGCACTTTTTCCTTACGGCTTAAAGCCGGGGGCAGATAAGCGTCGGCCGCTAACGTATAGGACCCGTCTTCTTCGATCAGAAAAATCCAGCCGGATTGAAGGTTCGTCAGACTCAGCAATTCTTTTAAAACCTCATCCAGTGTTGCTTTGACATCGTGCCCTTGATTTAAGGTTTCCGCAATCGTTTTCAGCGTTTTTAATTTTTCCATCCTCGTTTTGCTCACATTTCTCACTCCGGCATTGGTCTTGTTATTTTAGATTATACCAGTTTTTTGTATGTCTCTACTTCGCTTGAGGGAGGATTTTCTTTCAGACTTTTGAATGAGAAGAAGAAAAAAGCCGGATCATTTACAATGATCCAGCTTATACTCGAATTATTTTGCTGTAGCCTCTACAATGTCATCTACCGTCTTCATTACATCGTCAGAAAGAGCGGCAAGACGCTTTTCACTGTCTTCTAAAGAGGTTCCTTTTACGGCGAAATAGAATTTGACCTTCGGCTCAGTTCCGGAAGGACGAAGGCAGAACCAAGACCCGTCTTCCAGGAAGTATTTCAGTACATTTGATTTTGGCAAGTCGATCGCTTCTTCTTTGTTTTCCTTCAAAAGCATCCGTTTGCTTACAGCGTAATCTTCGGCTGTCACAACCTGTTTGCCGGCCATTTTTCGCGGCGGATTTTGTCTGAAGGAAGCAAGGATCGCTTCAATTTGCTCTGCCCCCTGTTTTCCTTTCAGCGTCAGGGATCTCAGCCCTTCACGGTAAAAGCCGTACTCGTTAAAGAGGTTGATGAGCGCTTCATACAATGACATTCCTTGTTTTTTATAAAAGGCGCAAACCTCAACTGCCAAAAGCGCCGCCTGAATGGCATCCTTGTCGCGGGCAAAATCCCCAATTAAGTAACCGTAACTCTCTTCATAACCGAATTGGAAGGTATACTGGCCTGATGCCTCGTATTCCTTAATCTTTTCACCGATAAACTTAAAGCCTGTCAGCGTATCAATCGTATCAAGACCGAATGAAGAAGCGACCGCACGCCCAATTTCACTTGTGACGATTGTTTTGAGAACGACACCGTTGTCAGGAAGGATGCCTTGTTTTTTCTTTTCAGAAAGCAAGTAATGAAGCAGCAGCGCACCGGTTTGGTTTCCTGTCAGTACTGTATATTGGCCTTGTTCGTTTTTCACTGCTATACCGAGACGGTCAGCGTCAGGATCTGTTGCGATGAGAATATCTGCGTTCTGTTCCTCCCCGAGCTTAATGGCATATTCGAATGCCGCATGCTCTTCCGGGTTTGGAGAGGTAACAGTAGAGAAGTCTGAATCCGGCAGCTCCTGTTCTTTAACAACCGTTACATTTTTGTAACCAAGTGCTTCAAGACCGCGTCTGACCGGTTTATTTGCAGTTCCATGCAGCGGTGTAAAAACAACGTTTACATCTACTTCTCCGGATAATTCAGGATGAACGGAAATGGACGTTAATTTTTCTGTATAGACTTTATCAATGTCTTCACCGATGATCTTGATTAAGCCCTTTTCTTTTAACGCATTTTCATCGTCGACTGTGATCGTCAGCTCATTTTCAATCGCGTTTACCTGCTCAATGACGATGTCCGCTTCCTTTGGAGGCAGCTGGCCGCCGTCATCCCCGTATACTTTGTAGCCGTTATATTCAGGCGGGTTATGGCTTGCCGTTACCACAATTCCCCCATAGGCGTTCAGCTGTCTGACAGCGAATGACAGCTCCGGCGTCGGGCGAAGCTCATCAAAGACGTATGTTTGGATGCCTTGTGTCGCAAGTGTTTTTGCCGCTTCCATCGCGAACTCCGGCGATTTATGGCGGGAATCATAAGCAATGACAACGCCCCGTTTTTTCGCTTCCTCACCTTGCTGCGAGATGTATGCCGCAAACCCGGCTGATGCTTTGCGCACAGTGTAAATATTCATCCGATTCGTCCCGGCGCCGATTTCTCCGCGCATTCCGCCGGTACCGAATTCAAGGTTTTTATAGAAGCAGTCCTCAAGAGCCTGTTCATTCCCCTCTAATTCAGTGAGGCGCTCTTTAAGTTCCGGATCTAAATTTTCTGTCTGTTTCCAACGTTCATAGCTCTTTCTCCAAGTCATATTCGTCCTCCTATGTATCAGCTTATGCCATTATTTTATATGAAGCGGGTGCCTCTGTCACTTGTTAACCTGAGGTCTGGCACTTTCGGCACGTAAAAAGAAATAACGGGCTGAGAGACAGCCCGTTATGATTTATTGTTCGAGCGGTACAACCGCATCGTGTAAAAGCTTGTTGAGGTTTTCTGTATGTTTGTTTTTTGCCTGCTCATCCCATTGGAATCGCTCGCTCATAAAATCAATAACGGCATCTTTATATGTTCTTACCCAATTGATATCAAAAAATAAACGTCCCGTTCTGCGGACAAAGAAGTCAGCAGGTGTTGCGGTCATCTCTTCTTCTATACTGTATTCTGCCTCAGCAAGAATATGAACCGGAATGTGGCGTTTCGCGGCCTCATCTTTCAATGCTTCCACGCGATTAAATACACGCTCTACATTGGAGCCGTATCTGATCGCCAGCTGTTTTGCGTCTTTTTCTGATAAGCCGGCTGCGATTCCTTCTTTTGTTTTCGTTGTAACGAAGGACATAAGATTTTTCGAACCACCGACGTGCCCTCCTGAGATTGGCATGTTTTTCGTTTTACATGGACCGAAATCCTTTTCGCCTTCTTCTTTTAAGCGATCGCGCACAAGATCGACGATGTGCTCCGCCATTTTTCTGTATCCTGTCAGCTTCCCGCCGGCGATGGTGATCAAGCCTGAGTCAGATGTCCAAATCTCGTCTTTCCTTGAAATTTCAGAAGGGTCTTTGCCTTCTTCATGAATCAGCGGACGCAGCCCCGCCCAGCTGGATTCGATGTCATTCGCAGTGATATTCAGTTCCGGGAACATGTAATTGATTGAATTGATGACGTAATCACGATCCTCCGTTGTCATTCTCGGATGCTCCAGCGCCTCTTTATAAACAGTGTCTGTTGTTCCCACGTATGTTTTGCCTTCACGAGGAATCGCAAATACCATACGGCCGTCAGGTGTATCGAAATATACTGCCTGTTTCAGCGGAAAGACAGACTGGTCAAATACAAGGTGAATGCCTTTTGTATGCTGCAAATGCTTTCCGTTTTTTGAATGGTCTTTTTCTCTGAGCTGGTCGACCCAAGGGCCTGTCGCATTGACAATTTTTTTCGCGTACACTTTATATTCTTTCTTTGTCAGCATATCTTCAATTAATACGCCAACTGCTTTGCCTTTTTCGTAAAGGAGCTCCTTCACTTTTGAATAATTCACAGGCTCTGCCCCGAATTTGACTGCTTCCTTCATGACCTCGATTGTCAGTCTTGCATCGTCAGTACGGTATTCCACATAGTACCCGCCGCCTTTTAAGCCGTCTTTTTTCACCAATGGCTCTTTTTGCAGCGTTTCTTTTGCTGAAAGCATGCTTCTTCGTTCTGATTTTTTCACACCTGCTAAGAAGTCATAAACTCTTAAACCGATAGAGGTTGTGAATGAACCGAATGTACCGCCTTTATGAAACGGAAGCAGCATCCATTCCGGGGTAGTGACGTGCGGGCCGTTTTCATAAACAATCGCCCGCTCTTTCCCTACTTCAGCAACCATTTTCACTTCAAATTGTTTTAAATAGCGCAAGCCGCCATGAACCAATTTAGTTGATCGGCTTGATGTTCCCGCCGCGAAATCCTGCATTTCGCTAAGCGCAACTTTCATTCCCCTTGATGCCGCGTCAAGAGCTGTTCCCGCTCCTGTAATTCCTCCTCCGATAATAAATAGATCATAGGTTTTTTTCGTCATGTCTGTCAGCATGCGATCTCTTTCAAGACTTGAAAATTGATGTTTCATTATTGCTCCTCCTTGTTGTCACGGTTTGTAAATAGAAAAAGAGACCACAACAGCCAAAGTGCATGCTTACACTTTGGTGCTGTGGTCTCTCCTCATCTCAGGACCGTTCTTATTAACTTGTAACCATTATATCATAGTATGATTTTATTTAAAAGCCATAGCTGCTTTGACGGCTTTTTGCCAGCCTTTATACAGCTCATTTCGTTTTTCTTCTTCTAATTCAGGTTCAAACCGTTTATCCAGGTTCCACTGGTTCGCGATTTCAGAACGGTCCTTCCAGAATCCCACAGCAATACCTGCCAAATAGGCTGCGCCAAGCGCAGTTGTTTCATTAATTTCCGGACGCTCCACAGGAACATTCAGAAGATCTCCCTGGAACTGCATCAAGAAATTATTTTTCACAGCCCCTCCGTCTACACGAAGCGTCTTTAATGAAATGTTTGAATCTGCTTCCATTGCGTCAAGCACATCTTTTGTCTGATAAGCCAATGACTCCAGTGTCGCACGAATAAAGTGCTCTTTTGTTGTCCCTCTTGTCAGACCGAAAACCGAACCGCGCACGTCGCTGTCCCAGTAAGGCGTTCCCAATCCGACAAATGCCGGAACAACATATACGCCGTCAGTCGAATCCACTTTCTCTGCATAAGTTTCGCTAAGCGATGAATCTTGGAACATTCTCAATCCGTCTCTCAGCCACTGGATGGCAGAGCCTGCAACAAAAATGCTTCCTTCTAACGCATAGTTAACTTTTCCGTCAATGCCCCAAGCGATTGTCGTCAAAAGCCCGTGTTCGGACTTAATTGCTTTTTCCCCTGTATTCATCAGCATGAAACATCCAGTGCCGTATGTGTTTTTCCCCATGCCTTCTTCAAAGCACGCCTGGCCGAACAATGCGGACTGCTGGTCGCCTGCCGCTCCCGCAATCGGGATATTTTTTCCGAAAAAGTGATAATCAACAGTCTCCGCATACACATGGGAAGACGGCTTCACTTCAGGAAGCATGGATTTCGGTACGCCTAGAATGTCGAGCAGTTCATCGTCCCATTTTAAATCGTAAATATTAAACATCAGCGTTCTGGAGGCATTGGAGTAATCAGTCACATGCGCTTTTCCGCCTGACATTTTCCAAATGAGCCATGTATCAATCGTTCCAAACAGCAGCTCGCCTTTTTCCGCTTTTTCTCTTGCACCTTCTACATTATCTAAAATCCACTTCACCTTCGTGCCGGAAAAGTATGGATCGATTAAAAGCCCAGTTTTTTCTCTGAATTTATCATTATATCCTTTTTCACGAAGTTCCTCACAAATGCCGGACGTCTGTCTGGACTGCCAAACGATTGCATTATAGACAGGCTTTCCTGTATCCTTATCCCACACAACCGTCGTCTCACGCTGGTTCGTAATACCGATGCCGGCAATTTGAGAAGCGCTGATTCCCGATTCAGAAATGACTGATGCAATAACAGCGAGCACTGATCCCCAAATTTCATTCGCATTATGCTCAACCCAGCCTGGCTGCGGGAAGTATTGTGTAAATTCCTTTTGAGCGGAGTGAACGATTTTGCCTTCTTTGTTAAACAGAATCGCTCTTGAACTTGTCGTCCCCTGATCTAAGGATAAAATGTACGTTTCCATAAGGTGTCTCCCCTTTGATTAAATATATTTTGAATTTGATAATGTTTTAGCAGAATGTGATTTCGTATAGATATATAGCCCTAACAATACCACAACCAATATAACGCTTACAATCCAGAAGCTGCTTGTGATGTGCCCCTTAAATGCAGCGTTGTAAAATACGCCGCCGAATGATCCGCCCAAGATCGGGCCGACTACCGGAACCCATGCGTATTTCCAGTTTGATGATCCCTTGCCCGGAATCGGAAGAAACGCGTGTGCAATCCGCGGACCTAAGTCGCGGGCAGGATTAATCGCATAGCCGGTGGTGCCTCCTAGAGAAATACCGATCGCTACAATGAGGAAACCGACGATTAAAGGATTAAGCCCTTCTGTAAATTGATTTGCCCCAATGGCCAAGATTCCAAGCACAAGGACAAATGTCCCAATGACTTCACTTAAAACGTTTGCAAATGTATGCGGAATGCTGGGACCTGTTGAGAAAACACCCAGCTTGGCAGCGGGATCATCCGTTGACTTCCAATGCGGCAGGTAATGCAGATAAATAATCACCGCACCGATGATCGCTCCGATCATTTGCGCCGCAATATAAACCGGAACCTCTTTCCATGGAAAATCTCCCACAAATGCAAGCGCTATCGTTAGCGCCGGATTCAAATGGGCTCCGCTGATGCCGCCAACTGCATAAGCGCCCATGGCAACACCCAATCCCCACCCAAATACAACAACAATCCAGCCAGACTGGAATGAAAGCGATTTCTTTAAATTGACACCTGCACAAACACCTGCCCCAAAAATGATAAGCAGCATCGTACCGATGACTTCTCCCCAAAATGCTGTCATAGCACATTCCTCCTAAAGTCACGATTAAGAAGTATGATAGAGAAGAAGAGAATAAAAAACCACAACAAACCGCTTTACGGGTGCATAAACATTTACCGTAAAGAGCTGCTGTGGTCTCCGAGTTCTCCATCACAATGTATTAACCTAGTGCAATTGTATCAGTGGATGAAAGCGGTGTCAATCATTTTCCGTTCAAAAAGTTTTCATATTTCTTCCATAATTTAGTATTTGATGTTGTAACAGCAACAGCCCCCGCTTTTAAGGCCTGTTCTACATCCTCTTCCGTACGGATGAAACCGCCAGCAAAGATGGGAATCCCCGTTTTCTCTTTAATTTCTTGAATGAGTGACGGAACGATGCCTGGGAGCACTTCAATGAAGTCTGGCTTATGCTTGCCGACAAACTCCATGCTTTTCTCCATCGCGCTTGTATCAAGCAGAAATAGGCGCTGAATGGCATAAATTTTCTTCTGCTTCGCTTTGGCAATCACGTTCGATCTTGTGGAAATAATCCCGGCGGGCTTGATGTCCTGGCAAATAAACTCCGCTCCGTACTCGTCATGCTTGATCCCTTGAATGAGATCGACGTGCACCATCATGTTCTTTCCATGCTTTTGTGCCTCTCTGATCACGCCCTTCAGCTGGCCGAGATGAATATCAAGAATAACACCGTAGGAAAATGAACTGTTCAAAAACTCATCAAATTGCTTCATATTGCGAATAGCCGGTAAAATGGGCTGGTTGTGAAAACTCATTGTGTGCTCCTTTAACAAATCACTTTTATATTAAATCGTCTGAAAGCTATCTTTCACCGTTTTCACGATAAAGGAAAGGTCCTCTTCTGTCAGGCAAAATGGCGGGGCGAGCTGGATGACGTTGTTGTAGCCGGCGACTGTATCGCCGTTTTTGCCGATGATCAGCCCTTTTTCTTTGCACGCCGCAACCACTTGGTTTACTTTATCGGCATCAGCCGGCTCTTTTGTCAATTTATCTTTGACGAGCTCGATTCCGATCAGCAGTCCTTTTCCTCTAACATCTCCGACTGCCGGGTGTTCTCTTAGGGCCTGAAGCTCACCTAAAAGCGTTGCTCCCAGGTCGCGGGATCGCTGAATCAGCTGTTCGTCCTCCATAATTTGCAGGTTTTTCAACGCCAATGCACAGGCAGCCGGGCTTCCGCCGAATGTGTTCACGTGGCGGAAACGGTCATAGGGAGCTTCACCTTGATACGCTTCGAAAATGTCCCGTTTAACAGCAGTCGCTGACAATGGCAAATACGCGCTGGTGATTCCCTTTGCCATCGTAATGATATCAGGCTTCACGCCATAATGCATAAATCCGAATGGCTCGCCTGTCCGTCCAAACCCGCAGATGACTTCATCGCAAATCAAAAGAGCTCCGTGACGGCGGCAAATGTCCTCCACCTTCTTCATATATCCGTCCGGCGGCATTAAGATGCCTCCGCCAGTAATGATGGGTTCCATGATGACCCCGGCAATCGTTTCGCTTAATTCCCATGTCATGATGCGGTCAATTTCATTTGCGCTTTCTAGCGTGTCGGCATCCTCAGGATTCCGGTATACATCTGGAGGAGCTGCATGCAGAAACCCCTGGCTTAAAGGCTCATATTTATATTTTCGCTGCGCCTGGCCGGTAGCTGAGAGCGCTCCCAATGTGTTGCCGTGATATGCTCTGTATCTTGAGATGAATTTATAACGGCTGTGGTCGCCGTTTTGCAGATGGTACTGGCGGGCGATTTTAAAAGCAGTTTCGTTTGCTTCCGATCCGCTGTTGGAAAAAAAGATGACATAATCGCCGCCAAGCCATTCATTCAGCTTTTCCGCCAGTTGAATCGCCGGTGCGTGACTTTGCGTTAGCGGGTAGTAAGGCAGCTCCTTTAATTGCTCATAGGCAGCCTCCGCAAGCTCCTTTCTCCCGTAACCAACATTGACACACCACAAACCGGACATCGCATCCAAATAGCGGCGTCCATCTATATCGGTCACCCAGGCCCCTTCGGCCTTTTGGGCAATCAGGCTGTCCGCTTGATGCGCTCCCTTCATGGCATGCCACACAAATTGCTCATCTTTTTGCTTTAATCCCTGATTTTGCTGAATGTTTTCCATCCCCATCATCTCCATTTCATTAGCGTTCACTAAAGTGCCAATTCAATTGAAACAGACCTTCTCTTATGTGATGTCTTGGTGATGATTTCCCTGCCTTCAATATAAAGCCAGACGGAGTTAGAGTCAATAAACCCCGGAAATAATAAAACATCCTCTTTCTCAAGAAGAAAGGGGATGCAGCATCCAAAGCAGAACAGGCAAAGTGACAATACTCAGCATCGTGCTGATAAAGGTCGCGCTCGAAACGACTTCCGGCCTTGTATTAAACTGGACAGCCATTAAAGTCGTGTTAGCAGCTGTCGGCATGGCGGCGACGAGAATCATGATTTGTTTTGTCATGTCATCCACCGGCAATATCAATGTGAAGCCTAGCGCAATCACCGGAGATACCATCAGCTTCAAAAGCAATGAATAAGAAATTTTTCTGTATTCAATATGCTTAAAAGAAATCAATGCAAGCTGCATGCCTAGAATGATCATAATCGTAGGAATGGCTGCATTTCCGACCAGCTCAATTCCTGTCATTAACTCTTTAGGAATTGAAATATGCATAAGCTGAAGTATTGCGCCTAAAAGTGCCCCGTACGCAACAGGCATACGGATAACCCGGGTCATGACCATTTTAAATCCGCCTTCCTCCGAACCTCCTTTTGCCGCATAATACAAGCCGATCGTGCTCATGATTAACTGCTGCAGCACCATTAACACAACGGCCGTGTCCAGGCCGGCTGTCCCAAACACCAGCAGGACAACAGGCGTTCCGTAATTGCCGTTATTCATAAAAGCGGATGACAGGATCATGGCACAGCGATCTTGGTTCGGATACTTATGAAAAAAAGATAAAAAGTAGACAAATAGAACAAGAACCAGGCAAAGCCCCAGCACAAAAATAGAGAGATAGACATAATCCATCGTCAGCTTGTTAGTATAAAACGTATCAAATGCCAGAAAAGGAGACATTAAGTATAAGGACATTTTGGACAGCGTTTGAATATCAAAGCCGAGCGTTTTCTGTCCGATATAACCAATTGCGAAAATTCCGAAAATAGGAACTAAAACAAGCAGAAACTCCATAAGGCACCTTCTTTTCCGATATACAATTTACTTTTATTTTAAAGAAAGCGCGTAATCGTTTCAATTCCGTTTTTAATAAAAAAACCCGCCATTTTCAGGCGGGTTTCGGGATTATTTTTTATATTGAATATGATAAACATCACGCCGTCTGTCTTTTAGCTGGCGCACTGTACCGTTTTGGCGCTGTCTTCTGAGAATTTCCAGGTCAACATCGCCGATGACGACCATTTCAATATTCGGGTTTGTTTCGCCGACAATGCCGTCTCGGGCGAATTCAAAATCAGACGGGGCAAAGATGCCTGACTGGGCGTATTGGATATCCATGTTTTCCGTTTGCGGAAGGTTTCCAACCGTTCCTGAGATAACCGTATAAATTTGATTTTCAACCGCTCTAGCCTGCGAACAGTATCTGACACGCAGATAGCCTTGGCGGTCTTCTGTACAAAATGGCGTAAAGATGATTTTGGCCCCTTTATCCGCCGCAATCCGGGCAAGCTCAGGAAACTCAATGTCATAACAGATTTGAATCGCGATTTTTCCGCAGTCCGTATCAAACACGCGAACCTGATCTCCGGCGCTGATTCCCCACCATTTGCGTTCATTCGGCGTAATATGGAGTTTATATTGCTTCTCGATCGTTCCGTCCCGTCTGAACAGGTAAGCGATATTATAAATCTTGCCTTCCTCTTCAACGAAATGAGATCCGCCGATAATGTTGACGTTATACTTCACAGCCAAATCAGTAAACAGGCTGATGTAATCTTCCGTATACTCGGTAATTCTCTGTACCGCCAAGCTCGGTGACCGTTCCTCAAGGAAAGACATGAGCTGGGTTGTGAAAATTTCCGGGAACACCGCAAAATCAGATCTCGCGTCAGAAGCGACATCGACATAGTATTCTACTTGATTCGCAAATTCCTCAAAGGAATAAATTTTCTTCATTTCATATTGGATCACACAGATTCTCACAGGGAACGCCGATTTATAATAACGTTTTGTCTGCTGCGGAAGATAATCGACATTGTTCCATTCCATCAGCGTCGCATACTTGATCGAAGCTGTATCATCCGGGAGATAATTCGGATTAATTCGCATAAGGGTAAAGCCGTTCATCAGCTGAAAAGATAGGACCGGATCGTAAATTTGGTGGCGAGTCACCTGTTCAACATACTCTCTCGCCGTCATTTCTTCTGCATATTTATGATAGTTCGGGATCCGTCCGCCTATGATAATGCTTTTCAGATTTAAGCGTCTGGCCAAGTCCTTTCTCGCCTCGTACAAACGGTGGCCGATCTTCATTCGTCTGTATTTCGGATGCACCATGACCTCAATTCCGTACATATTCAAGCCGTCCGGATTATGGTTGGTGATATAACCATCATCTGTAATGTCCTGCCACGTATGGCGGTCATCATATTCATCAAAATTAATCAGGAGACTTGAGCACGAACCGATAATTTCACCTTCGAATTCTGCACAAAACTGCCCTTCGGGAAAATGTTCCAGATGGCTGATTAAATGCTCCCGCTTCCAAGGCTCCATTCCCGGAAAGCAGTCCTTTTGAAGATCGATAATCTTGTCGATGTCTTTCTCTTCGATATTGCGAATGACCATTTTCTTTTCAAAACGGGTCAAATCTAATTTCTCAGACAATCTACTCGCTCCTTTCTATTATTGTTTATTCAGATGATCAAGCAATAGGGCGAGTTCCATCTCCGCCATTGATTCAAGCCTGTGATCATAATCTTCAAACATCAAGGTGCTTGTTACTTTATTCGGGACGATGACACACTTCATCCCCGCTCTTTTCGCAGCAATCGAACCATTGACAGAATCCTCAAACGCGAGACATTCTGATGGTGATACGCCAAGATTGTTTGCGGCCAATAAATATAGTTCAGGATTCGGCTTCACCTCTTCCACATCATCCGCCGTTTGAATGACCTCAAAATCATCAAACAGGCCGATTTGCTTCAAATGGCCCGATACCCATTTATAATCAGAGCTGGAGGCAAGGCCTACTTTTAAGCCTAAATCCTTTGCCGCATTCAGATACGCCTCGACACCCGGTCTTGCTTTTTCTGTTTCCATGCGTTTCGCAAACCGTTCTCTTCGCAATGTTGTCAGCTCTTCATGGTTCAGCTTTTTGCCGATCTGCTCTTCTAAATATTCAAACGGCCGAAATCCCGCGGCTGTTCCAATGACCTTTCCCCAGACGGATAACGGAAGGACTGAGCCGTGTTCCTCAAATATTTCCTGAAGGACTTCATATTCGTGTGTTTCTGTATCAAGAATAAGTCCGTCAAAATCAAAAATTAACGCTTTAATCACTGCGTACAACTCCTTTAGTCCAAATTGAGACATATGTATACACTCACTATACCCCGAAACATGTCTGCTTTCAAAAAGTAAGATTTATGTGAAGAAAGAGCCTGCACACCGCAAGCTCTTTCTTATTAATGAATGTTTTGATGAGAAATGTTTGTCAGCGCTTCTCCAGCAGACTCGTTCGACATCTGATTGACTGCCAGGTCTCCAAGCGCAACGATCCCGACTAGATTGTTTTGATCTACAATAGGAAGGCGGCGGATTTGGTGCTGGGCCATCAGCTGCGACGCGTCTTCCAGACTCATATTAGGATTTCCCGATACGAGGTCTGTTGACATCACTTCTGAAACGGGTGTCTGGCCATCTCGGCCCTGAGCTGTAGTTCTTAATGCAATGTCACGGTCAGTCAGCATTCCTTTTAAAACACCTTGCTCTACAACGGGAATTACCCCGACGTTATGCTGTTTCATGAGAGAAGCCGCTTCCTGAATCGTTTGATTCGGAGAAACGGTTGCCACCTGCGTTGTCATTGTATTTCTTACTGAACTCATTGTCAGCACCCCTTTCAATCATTAGTATGTTCAGACACGTGCCGATTAAAAAGGGAGTTAAAGGAAAGGTTTTATGATATGATTTCTCTGATACAAAAAAGAGCTTTTCTGAAAATGGAAAAGCTCTTGCTGCCTGATTATATCAGCCTTCTGTGACCGAAAAAGGCTTTGTTTGTCTTCGTTTGAAAGTCAGAAAAAGCAAACGGAAAATAAATCCCAAAATCATTCAGCATCTTGCTGTTTTTTTCAAAAATCGCCTGATCATTCAAATCAGTGTGCGGCGAAGGCTTTGTCAGGATAATATGTATCATTTGCAGACAAGCCATAATTTGAAATGCTTCTTTTAATGTTCCTTGGTAATAATGGTTATTTAAAGACAGAACGCCTTTCTTTTTAAAGCGCTGAATGTCCAGTTCGGAGAAATAAAGAGGAAATACATCATGGATCAGCTCCATTGACAGCTCCTTGATAAAGCTCTCCTGTTCTGTAGTTGCTGCGTTCACAATTCTCACGTCAATCACCTTTCTTGCCATCGAATATCCTAAGTCTTAATCAAGAATAGCACAGAAAAAAACACGAAAGCTAAGGTAAGTGTTTCCTATGAGAAACAGCAGCCTTCCGCATCGAAAAGGAGCCATTTAACATGAAACAAAAAGGCAGAGGGCTTGAGCTCCTCATCAATGAAAAACAAGATGGCCAATGGCTGTTTTCTGTACTGAAAACAGCGCTTAAAGCCTCTAAACCCGTGATTCAAGACTGGATGTCCCATCATCGGGTAAAGGTCAATCACGAATCCGTCATAAATAATGTTATCGTCAAAAAAGGAGACCGTGTGTTCATTAATCTTCAGGAAAGTGAAGAATCCTCCGTCATACCAGAGTATGGAGAGCTTGATATTTTATTTGAGGACAATCATATGCTTATCGTCAATAAACCTGCAGGCATAGCGACCCATCCGAATGAGGATGGCCAAACCGGCACACTGGCTAATTTGATCGCATACCATTATCAGGTGAATGGGGAAATATGCAAGGTGCGCCACGTCCATCGTCTTGATCAGGATACATCTGGCGCAATCGTTTTTGCCAAGCATCGTTTGGCACACGCCATCCTGGATCAGCAGTTAGAGAAAAAGACGCTAAAACGAACGTATACCGCCATCGCTGAAGGACAGCTAAAGTCAAAAAAAGGTACAATTGATTCACCGATTGGCAGAGACAGATCACATCCGACAAGACGCCGGGTTTCACCAGGCGGACAAACAGCCGTCACGCATTTCAAGGTGATTGCCAGCAATGCGAAAGAGCGGCTGACGCTCGTGGAATTAGAGCTGGAAACAGGAAGAACACACCAAATTCGTGTTCATATGGCGAGCATCGGCCATCCGCTGACAGGAGACTCGCTTTATGGAGGCGGGAGCAAGCTGCTAAACAGACAGGCGCTCCACGCCAAAAAGGTACAAGCCGTTCACCCGATAACCAGCGAGCAGATTGTTGCCGAAGCGCCTTTCCCAGCTGATATAGAAAACCTTTGCGACACATATTTTTCATGATGAAAAGCCGCAGGACTTGACTGCGGCTTTTTAAGTGACTCGTTTTCCGTATATAATATAACGCTTCGGGGCGTTTCCGACATATGAAAACGGATAGCAGGTCGTCAGAATGAGCTCTTCCTTTTCATGCTGGAGCGTAATAATGGATGTGTCATCTTTATCGACAATTTTTGTTTTCACAATTTCATATGTGAAATCTCCATATGACAGGAGTATACGAAGCAGATCCCCCTTTTCCAGCTCTCCCGTCCTGCGAAAAACGGTATCCCGATGTCCCGACAGCACAATTTGCCCATTTTCATCAGGATAATAGCTGTCCTTGTAATGCCCGACACCTTTTTCTAAATCATCTGCATCGGTGCCCTCCACGATCGGAAGCTCCGCGTTGATTTTAGGTATTTCTAAAATGCCGCTCGCTTGGCCGGTCTCAGGTTTAAATGATGCTTTGTTCTCTGCATGACCTGCGCTTTGTTTTGTGCCCGAGCCTTCCTGCGGCTTTTCAGCCGCCAGTTTTGCTTCTTTTAATGTCTGTTCGGTCTTCATATTCGTATCGATCAATTTAAGGCCCCCATAGCCTGTGATCAAAAGACCGACCGCAATAATGACGAGTGGAATAACCTTTTTCACGTTCTGGAGGCGCTCCTTTTTCTTCTGACATATAGATAAGTTCCAGACAGTGTCACCGCCGCACCGATTACCATAAAGTTATAGTAGCCCGCTGATGTATCCGGAAGCTGATGATCAGACCCGCCTTTCGCAGTTCCATTTTGTAAAGGCAATGTGCTGATCTTGCCGGCTGTGTCAGTATATTTTTCACCGCTCGGCATTTCACCTAATCTCAAAATGTCTGTAGGCTTCAGCTGATGAACCGGCACAGTACCTGGAGTCTCTTTTAAATCATTCTGGTCTTCCCCAGGCTCTGGATCCTCTTTAACCGGCGGCTCCGTTCCCGGGGCATCTCCCGGCTCATCCGTAACTGGGTCTTCTGTTACAGGGTCTTCAATGTCACTCGCTTCAGCAAGCTTAATTCTTCCCTCTTTTGTATAAGCAATTGGCTCATCAAAGCTCTTCACATAAGCAACTGTCGCTTCCAAATCCTCAGGCCCTGTCACCGGATTTTTCCCAAGCAATCCGATTGGCTGGTATTTGGTTCCTGTCGCCGTCGCCATAAAATTGTTGACGGTTAATGTATATGTGGCTTCGGGCTGTATCTCGGTGCCATCTGCCAATTTTATATCGACAGCTTTTCCGGTTTCTTTGTCCCACGTATACGTAAACCCGCTGATGCTGTAGTCAGGACCAAAAACCGGCGAGATTTGCGCATTGATAATCTCTCTTAAATCTTTTCCTTTAATCTCAAGCTTCGTTAACACATTTCCGAACGGCTGGATATTGTAAAGATCTCCCCACGTAATGGGACCCTTCTTCAGCGCTTCCCGTATTCCGCCGCCATTCATAAGAGCAAAATCCGTTTTCATGGCCGCTCGCATACCATCCGCAATCAGGTTTCCAAGAGGCGTATCACCGTCATTCGAATACCCCCCTTCCATATCAACAGCCGCTTCGCCGACAACCTCGCTGATAATCGGCTCAGCAAGTGTTTGGTATTTCTTTAAAATGGCTGACGCACTGGCATCCGGTTTTATTTTACTTTGGTCGACATATACGATGTCCGCTGACTTTTTGACAATGTCTTTTGTCGTTTTATCGAGCTCTACATCAACAACACCTATCGCTTTTCCATATTCAAACGCCTGAACAATCAGTTTTCCATTCACTTCACCGTTAACAACCTTATGATTATGCGCTGCAAAAATGACGTCGATTTCAGAATCTGTTTTGTTTGCAAGATCAGCAGATTCACCGGTAATTACGGCACCGTTTTGTTCGGCTGACATATGCGCGAGAACCGCGATAGCCTTCACGCCTTTTTTCTTCAGCTCTTCGGCCGCCTCATTCACCGCTGTTACTTCATCTGTAAACTCGATGTTTTTTATTCCGTCAGGCATGACCATGCCCGCGGCCGACTGTGTGACAACCCCGATAAAAGCAACGGGTATGCCCTCCACATTTATGATGTCATATGCCGGCAAAAAGGGCTCTCCTGTAGATTTCATTTTACAATTGGCGCATACAAGGGGAAAGTTCTGTCCATCATATCCGCTCGTGCCTTTCGGGTGTTCTCCGCCATTTAAGATCCTCAGCAGTTCATCCGTACCTTCATCGAACTCGTGGTTGCCGACAGTTCCGACATCAAATCCGATGTCCTCCATCAGCTCTACAGTCGGTTCATCTTGAAGAAGAGATGAAACTGGAGAGCTGCCTCCTATCATATCTCCCGCGTGCACAATCAGCGTGTTTTTCTTTTCGGCCTTTTTCTCTTTCAAATATGCGGCGGCATAGTCCATGCGTCCAAAAGTGCCGTCTGCAGTTCCGTTCCCATCGAGATCAAGCTCATATTGCTGGTCGATCTTGCCATGCAAATCATTCATGCTGAGAATTCTAAGCGGCACACTTTCTTGAGGTGCCGTTTGCCTCTTTTTATATCCTGCGTTCTCCGCTTCACTTACTGAGGCGAAGAAAATTCTGTTTTCCACAGCTACCTGCTTCCAGTCAGCTGGCTGCACATATGTTTTATTTGATGAATCTCCCACATATCTTGTCAGGCCTTTCCCCTGCTCTCTGGCTCTAAATTCAAACGGCATTTCCAAGAGGGGATCGTCTTCATTCCAAATTCCTTTTTGCTCTTTTTTCGCAGCAGCTACGGCAGCTTGAAACTGCTGATAATCCTCTTCATTCTCAACCGGCCAAATAAAATACGTCGGAGCATAGCCATTTTTCACAAGCTCTAAGTTCACGTTTGAACCCGATTCGGTTATGACCTGCCCAAGAAGTCTGCCATAGTTATCCTTGGCTTCACTTCCGACCTTAACAGTTATTTTATCTCCTGGAGACAGAACCGTTTTTAGATAGTCAGATGCTTTTTTGCCAAATCTTAATTGATTTTCGTCCGCTTCATTTTTGGGTGTGTGATACGTTTCAGGTGTATCTACATTTACAAACCTGATTTTTGTCGTTCCTAGTACTGGAGTTTTAAGATGAATGGTATCGCCGTCAACAACCCGGTCAACAATACCTTCATATTCACCCTCCGCAGACGGAGGTGCGGGCTGTTCTTTAAGCAGCTTCAGGTCAGACGATTTTCGCGGTAGCAGCTGAAAGGATTGGTATCTGCTTAACACACCGGTAAATTCATACCATTTGCCCTCATCAAGTTCGTCTATCGCCCCTGTTTCATTCATAACCCGGAGCGTCATCGCATGATGGTCTTCATCTACCATCGTTACATTATAACCCCCGCCGGCAGGAGAATTTGGAATTGAGGAAACAAATGCTTTTAGTGTCACAAGGCGGCCTTCAAACTGATCACCAAGACTGCTGTTAATCAGTTCATTTATTGTTAAATGTTTAGGAGACGGGATAGGTTGATTTGACTTGTTGATTTTGATGCCTGATGAGTTTGGAACGATTTCTGTCAGCCCTTGGTATGTCGTGATTTTCCCTGTTACCGTGACATCCATGCCTTCTTTTAATTCGGGAAATTGTTTAGGGGAAGGCGAATAAATGTTAATGCCTCCGGTTTTATCCTGCATAAAGGTCGACAGCTTCCCGCCTCCGATCGCGCTTTGATCAGCAGTGACGATCCCTTTTATCGTTACTTCTTCATTCAGTCGTCCCCGCGCTTCATTTATCGTCATTGGCTGTTCAGCCGGCGGAGTTTTCGCGTCGTCAGTTAAGTCCATCGACTGAACGTTCTTAAGTCCTGTCGTGTTAAAGTAATTTTCAAGCTTTCCTTGAACAGTTATCTTTTTTCCAAGAAGAAGCGGATTGGTTTGCAGCCCAAATTGGCTTCTGAAGGCGGAGGGGATTTGCACGGGAAGGATGTGATCGGACGATGTCTCGTTTTTACTGTCTGCCAGCGCGACATTATAATCATTTGAAAAAGGGCTTGTCAGCTTATAGTTCTGCGGGGAAACAGCCTGGCCCACAGCATATCCTTCGACAAGCGCCTGTCCTTCTTTTTGCTGTATCGCCTTATCAACCGATATCGGCTGTTGCGGTTCAGCTGCCTTTACAGCTTCGCACGTGTACATTACATGTAAGAACATCAATGCCGTGATCAACACAATATGCAGAATACGCCTCATCATTTTTCCTCCCTTAAGATACACATTATGACAACGACTTTGTCTGCTTATCATTTCGACAGACAGCATATAATTCCTTTCAAGCTTCTGCATAAATCGCGGCAGACTGACACAAAATACAGCTGATCTGAAAAAAAAGGAGGAATTCGGTTTGGATCAGTTAAATCAGCAGCAACAATCCCAAATGAACAAAGGTATTCCTGGCAAGCCGCATAAAAATCACGGCGGACATGAAATGTTTGATATGCACGAGGTGCTTTCCGGAACACTTACTGTACTTGATCAGTTTATGATGCTGAGACAATTTTGTAAGGATCAGGAATTATTAAACATCCTTGATCGTCAACATCAATTCATTACGTCTCAATATAACTTAACTGCAGAATGCTTCAAAACAGGAAGCGAACCTTCACAAAAAACAGCAACTTATATGATGAAGGAAGACAACCAGACTGTTTACGGCATGCAGCCGTCACAGCCTAAAAAACCTGTTCAATCCATGAATGATATTGATGACAGCATCATCAGCCGACAAATGCTTTGCGCAGTTAAAGCACAGGCTTCTATGCTGACGATGGCTTCTCTGGAAATGACAAACCCAGCCGTAAGACGCGTACTATCTGCGCAAATTCAGCAGTATGTTGAAATGGCTTTTGAAATTTTCCTATACCAAAACAAACACGGCTATTACCAAGTTCCTCAGCTAGATGCGCAGGATATGGAACAATTGAGAAATTCATTTGCTCCGGCACAAGGACAAATGCCTCCAACTCAAGGCGGTATGGGCCAGCAAGGACTTCATTAATAACAAAGGCATTGGATAAATACTATCCAATGCCGCACTGTTTTCTTCAAATGTTTTCTTAAAATCTTTTTCAAACTGATCAAGACTTTCCTTTGTTGCCGATTGAAATCCTTTTTTAAAGTCCCCTTTTTTTGCCGTTTGCTTTATCAGTTCAGAAATAATGTCTTTCCCGTATCTGTCCGTCAGCTCATTGACCATATAAAAGCTTTGCAAATAGACATCAGTGTCATATTCAGCTCGGGCTTTCTGCCAATCTTGATCTGTCTGCAAACGGTCAAAGGGCACGACAGAAAACGTGATCGGATCTATGAGCAATTCATAGTTCGCGATCCACTCGCTTAACCCTTCGTGAAACCATAACGGAAACTCATCGGGAGCTGCTTCAAGCTCCTTCAATTTCTGGTGAAACGCATGGTGCGTGTATTCATGAATCAACAATCTCTGGTACAAATAAACCGCTACTTCCTCACCTTCTAAAAGTTTCTTTTTCTCTTCAGGCAACAATCCGATCAGCTGCTCCCTTTCAGAATAAAAACCGACGACATCCAGTAAACCGGAGTAAGCCTCCATCTGTTTTTCATTAGGAAAAAAAATAATATCAATAGGCTTTTGGTTCGAATATCCAATTATAATCTGATTAATACTGACCGCATATTCAAGTGTATCTTTCGTCAATGGCAGTAAGGACTTTTCCTTAGAAGTGTAATAAATATCGGCCTGTTTGAATGACTCTTTCTTCATGTGCTTCGTCACTTGTTCTTTTGTTATACCAGATGCCTGCCCTGGCAAAGACAGTATATACATCGTGCTTGATACGATGGCCGAGCTTACAGCCAGCATCACAAGGACTCCGCACAGGAATAGAGCGGATGCCGCACGCTTTCCTATGCCATCCCGCAAACGTCTCCCTCCCTGAGCCGGTCCGTCTTGTACCTTTTATTTTTACTCTATGCAGCCTGCATTCGCGGTGTGTCATTAACGCAAAGAAAAAGCCGCACAAATTATGCGGCTTTTTTCATTTATTCAGCTTGCGGGAATATACGCTGTACAGTTTCACTGAATTCATCAAAGAATCCTGCAATCGGATCGCCATTTTGTATCCGCTCGCCATATCCCTGCATTCGGTCTACAAAGTCTGGATTCGCAGAAACGTAAACATTATCCATGTTTTTATCAGTGTCTCTCACTTTATCAGAAATTTTCTTTTTGAGATCTTTTCCAACTTCTTTATTTCCATTTGTTAATACAACCGCAACATATGCTTGATTTCCGGCAACAATTACATTTGCATGTTTTACTTCTTTCATATCCGTGATTTTATCGGCAGCGTCGTCAGCAACTTCTAATTTACGGTTATCATTACCGTTGTTGTTGTTGCCGTTATCATTGACATTGTCAGTTACATTATTATCGACATTGTCACGATTATTATTGGCATCGTTAATATTTCTTGTGCCATTATCGTTTGCCGGATTGCGGTAGTTAACGTTTTCTGGATTTGCATTATCACGTCTGCCCTCACCCTGATTGGCCATACCGCAGCCAGTCATAAGCAAAGGGATAAGAAGCATGGACGCAAGGACTTGTTTTTTTCCAAGCATGTGAATTCCTCCTTTATCACTTTACTTATAGGTTTTTCTAACTGGCTCTAATTATGCATGAAAAAATAACGGAAATGCTTTCCCGGGAAATAAAGCGGTTAATTTGTCTAATTAGAGGGGAAAATATCAATACACTTATAAAGGAGGGATCACGTTGTTCAATCAGCGAAGAGGACTCAGCCCCGCAGCAATGATTATAGGGTCAACTATGCTTATTGCTGCTTTATCACCACAGATCCGCCAAAGAATCAGCGGGTTTATTACAGGACAAATGAACAGACAAAATTCTAAAAATAACATGTTTGATGCTTCTAATGTAGGAAATATGGTCAAACAAGCACTTGGCGGCGGTAATAATCAGGAACGTTCGCAAAATCAAAGCCAACAGCAAAATGGCCGTCAGCATCAGCATGCCGGAGCGCAGCAAACCCAGCATCAGCATACACAGACTCAAACTAGGCAAACTGAGACAGCAGCGAAAAAAAGACAGCCGCATTATGCTGAACCCATTCAATTTGAACAAAGCGCAATGAATGTGATGGACGACAACACCATGATGGAAATGCTTGAGGACTTAGAACCCGGACGTTAAAAAAAACGTGTAATCCAAGATGGATTACACGTTTTCATATGTTACGCTTCTTCAGCTTCGATCACTCTGGATTGATCATTGAATATACCTGGATCAATTTCCTTCGTTACCTTACTCGTAATGAGGCCAGATGTCATACTTCCGCTGACATTCAGAGCAGTACGCCCCATGTCGATTAACGGTTCGATTGAGATTAATAAACCTGCGAGTGCGACAGGCATATTTAATGATGATAAAACAAGAAGCGCCGCGAATGTCGCTCCGCCGCCAACTCCAGCAACACCGAAGGAGCTGATGGCAACGACTGCGATAACTGTGATAATAAACACCGGGTCAAACGGATTTTGACCGATAGTCGGAGCAATCATCATCGCCAGCATCGCAGGATAAATGCCGGCGCATCCATTTTGCCCGATTGAAAGACCAAACGAACCGGCAAAGTTTGCGATTCCTTCCGGCACACCCATGCTTTTCTGTGTTTTAATATTTAGCGGCAAAGCACCCGCGCTTGACCGTGAAGTAAAAGCAAATACAAGTACAGGCAGCGCCTTCTTCAAATAAACAACCGGATTCAAACCACTGAGCGTCAGCAGCAGCAAATGAATGATAAACATTGTGATTAACGCGGCATACGAAGCAATCACAAACATCCCTAATTTTAGAATGCTGTCAATATCACTCGTCGCAATCGTTTTTGTCATAATGGCCAGCACCCCATAAGGCGTCAGTCTCAAAATGAGGGTGACAACACGCATGACAATGGCATAAACGGCATCAACCATTTTTTTAAATGTTTCTGCCTGTTCCGGCTGTTTATGCTTCACACCGAGGAATGCCATTCCAAGGAAAGCGGCAAAAATAACGACCGCGATCGTTGAAGTCGGTCTAGCTCCCGTAAAATCTAAAAACGGGTTTCCCGGCAGCAGTTCAACAATCTGCTGCGGCAGCGATTTCGCTGTCATATCTTCTGATTTCTGCTGAAGCTCCTGTCCCCGTGAAAGCTCTGTATCCCCTTGGTCAACCTGAATCGCCTGCAGGTCAAAAGAAAGCGCGGAGGCAATACCGACAGCTGCCGCTACAGCTGTTGTCGCTACTAATATCCCGATAATCAAACCGCTGATTTTTCCGAGATTTTTTGTCAGCTTCAGCTTTGTAAATGCGCCGAGAATTGAAATAAAAACGAGCGGCATGACAACCATTTGAAGCAATTTGACATACCCGCCCCCGGCAATATTAAACCAGTCCGCTGTTTGAATGACTATATTTGAAGTCGGGCCGTAAATCAGCTGAAGCGCAAATCCGAATACAATCCCCAGCCCCAGCGCAGTAAATACACGTTTAGAGAAGGAAACATGTTTTTTCTGCATCACAAAAAGCCCTAAGATAAGTAAAAATAAAATAAATACATGTAATACAACTAGTAAAGTCTCCAAAGCAGGTAAACTCTCCCTTCAAATTTTCTCATTTACTATATTACACTAATTCCGATAGGTCAAGTGCGAATTATTCCAACTAAGGATTCAAGTAAAAAAAACCTTATATAATCC